>JAZNZQ010000001.1:0-7564 GCA_045595035.1 Eubacteriales bacterium
TATCCTCGGTATCGGTGGTAAGGCCCAAGCGAAGTGTCGCAAGATATCGCTTCGTGTCGGCACCGAGATATTCGGCTGCTTTTGCCGCACGTCCGACAAGCACGACAAGCACGCCCGTCGCCATGGGATCAAGCGTACCCGTGTGTCCGACCCGCTTGGTGTTATATATCCTTCTTATTCGATTTACAACGTCGTGCGAGGTCATTCCCGCACTCTTGTTTACTATCAATACTCCCGATAATTCTTCCATAATATCCTTACAGCTTAATATAATTGTATTCTTTGCCCGAAAGAAGCGTCCTCTCACGATCACGGCAGGAGAATATCAAACTCTGCTTGCCCGAACCCTCGAGCACCGAAAGCATATTTTTTGTGCGTACGTCATCAAGATATGCGAAGCTCTCATCGAGCACGAGCGCAGGCGAACCTATCTTATAAAGCAGGTCGGCAAGAGCCAAGCGCAAGCTTATATACGCCGCATCCTGTGTACCCGCGGAGAGCGATTCGAGCCGTCTGTGCTCGCCGTCACACTCAAAGGAGATGGCAAACTCACCGTCAGCACCCGCAAAGCCGCCTTCACTGTACTTTCCACCCGTAAGCGAGGACATATATCCCTTAGCAGATGCCGAAAGTCGGGGAGTCACGCCCGCACGAAGCCGCTCGGATGCCTCACCTATCGCCTCGATGGCAAGCTTGTATGCCGCGTGGTCGCGCTTCATCTCGGCTATCCTCTCACCCATCTCCTCGGACCTTGCCGAAAGGACGGTCGGATTTGCCGCATTCGCACCGAGCGCGATAAGCTGTTTTTCTATCTCTATCTTTTTGAAATTGAGCGTTTCAAGCTTTTTCTGTAAAAAATCCGCCTCGCGGAGAAGCATATCCATATTTATCTTGTCGGCATCGGGGACATTAAGCTCTCCGAAACGACGGCCAAGCTCTGCCTCGTTATATGCCGAAAGCTCGGACTTTGCGCTCATCATCGGGATCGAGTATTTTTCCTTCTCCAAAAGAAGCTCCTCGCCCCTCTTAAGAGCGTGCTCCGCCCTCTCGATAAGAATGTTTATATCAAGCTCGGCGCCGCCGTAGCGCGATGCAAGCTCGGTCCTTTTTGCCAAAAGATCATCAAGCTCGGCGCGTGCACGCACAAGCTCTCCCTCGGCGATCGATACGACCTCGAAAAGGCGCTTTGCCTCTTCCTCGTTCTCTTTTGCACGTTTTATTACCGAGTCGAGCGTCTCCCCCTCACCGACACCGAAGCGAGAGAGGTACTTTTCCATTCCCTTTGCCGCCTTGTTCTTTGAGTGAAGCATACCGAAAAAGGCGCAAAGAAGCAGAACTCCCGAGACCGTGAGCACTATACCGAGTCCGCGAAATGCCGAAAAGAGCGCGAGCACCGCCACTCCCGAAACAAGTGTCAGAGCCGCAAGCGCAGCAAAGACACCCGAGAACATGGAAAGAGTCTTCTTGCCCGCTGCAAGCATCTCGTATGCCGACTTTACCGCTTCCTCGCCGCCCGCTTCTCTTATCTCTGCATAGATGTCCGACAGGCGCGCATCCTGTCTTGTATTCGTCTTAAGTCGGGTATATTCCCCTTCACGCGAAAGAAGCTCGCCGCGCTTTGCAATTATCTCCCTCTCGCACGAGGTGAGCGCGCTTACGTACTCCCTGTCGGGGAAAAATCCTTCGACTGTGTTTTCTCTTATAAAATCATTGTATTCCTTCTCAAGTCCCTTGACCTTATCCTCAAGCGCGTGCAAGCTCTCAAATCTTCTCATCGCCTCAAGGATACCGTGCGCCTCCTTTTGAGATGCTAAAAGTGAGAGCCGCGCAGAGCTTTCCTCCATAAGGGCTACGCAATCTGCGTGCTCTGCCTCCTTTGCTATCTGTGCGCTGCTTATCTCCATCGCGCGCAAAAGCTCACGGTCAACGTTGTCCTTCTCACGCTCAAGCTCATAGAGCGCGCCGCCCTTTTCATTCTTGTGAAGTATGGCGCGGCGGCAGAGATCGAGCTTATCCTCGGCGCGCCCCGTATTCACGCTTTCATCTGCCGAGAAGAGGATATTCTGTATCGCCTCACCGACAAGATTCGCATCCACGCCCGAGATGCCGAGCTGCTTTATATATGCCGTGTTTTCAAAAACGTCCTTTGTAACTCCGAGAAAGACCTCGCCGGGCACCTCTCCTTCGTGTACCTTCATACCGGTATCGGTATCTATCACCGAAAGCGACTCGCGGTAATTCTCACGTCCGCTCTCGGATACAGAGGTAAGGCGCACGCTTCTCTCTATTTTATACCTTTTGCCCGCGCAAAAGAGTATCATCGAGCCGGATGCCTCGCCGCTCTTCCAGTTTATATATCTCTGTCTCTCGGAAAGCTTCTCGCCCGCGCTTTTTTTATCGAGTCCGTAGAGCATAAATCTGATAAACGCAGACACCGTGCTCTTGCCCGATTCGTTCTCGCCTTCGATGAGATTTATTCCTTCACCAAGCTCAAAGGAGCGGGAGGTGAGCATACCGAAGCTCTGTATGTTAAGCTTTTCTATTACCATACCGCCCCTCCTTATCTGCCGTCAAGCGCGGCAAGCGCGTATCTTAGCGCTCTTATAGCTATCTCTCTGTCCTCGGACTCGCCTGTGCTCATTTTTTCCTTAAGATATCTCCAAAGCTCGCCGCGAACGGTCATGTCAGAGTCAAGCGACTCCGCGCCGTATATCGGCTCGCTCATATCCTTCACTTGAAGCGAGAAAATGCCCTCTATGCCGTCCTCTATCGCCTCTGTGTGGGGGATATAGGTCGGCGGGACTGCACCCATGAGTATCACACGAAGCGAGGTCGAGGAAGTATAGCCCTTGTTTTTTATCATTGCCTCAAGCTTGCTCCTTACCTCACCGTCGCTCTCGCACGCGGTGATATCGAGCTTCTCTATCTCATATCTTGCATCCGAGAAGACCTTCTTCTCGAAGCTCATCTTCTTTGTATCTCTGTCTATCTCAACAAGTATTGCACCCTTCTCGCCCGGCTCATCAAAGCTTCTTCCGACAAGCGGACCCGAGTATGCGTAGGTGCATCCGCCCACCGTCTCGGGGGATGCGGGATTGTGCACGTGACCGAGCGCGGCATAATCAGCACCGAATGCGGCTATATCCTCGCGTGTGACGGGAGCATAGCGCGAAATGGGAGAATGGATGTCGCAATGGATGCAAAGCAGCTTCACTCTGCCGTTATCCTCGGCAGACTTGAGCGCAAGCGGACTCGTCTCAAGCTTTTCGGAGGTGAACGCATATCCGTACACGTCGACGCCAAGCTCGGGAAACTCAAACCTCGAGAGCTCCTCGCTGTCGAATATATACACGTTTTCGGGAAAATCCACACCGTCGTAGACACCGCCCTTGACGTATGCATCGTGGTTGCCGGGGGAGATGACTATCTTCACCTCGGACATATCGGAGAAGGTCGAGACGAGCATATCGGCAGTCCTCTTTGTGACAAATCCGTAGTCAAAAAGATCTCCCGCAATAAGCACGAGCTCCACGCCCGACTCCTTTGCGTATTTCATCATGCTCGAAAAAGCCGCACGAAGCTCGCCTCTGCGTTCCTCGCTTTTTTTGGGATCCAACGAGGAAAAAGGGCTGTCAAGATGTATATCGGCTGTATGTAATATCTTCATATCTTCACCTCAATAACGTCATTATCCATTCGCAAAAGAAGACCGCACCGCAAGCAGAGAACGCGACAGGAAGCAGTCCAAGCTCAAAATATGCCGTAACGACCGCGACAACAAGGCCTGCTATCGACGGAATAAGCCCCGCGCGCGACTCGAGTATCGCAGGTAAGGTCATAGCGGCAAGCACCGCGTAGGGAATGTAGTAGAGAAAGCTTTTTATAAATCTGTTTTCGATCTTACGGCGAAAGAGCACGAATGGGAGCATACGCACAAGATATGTGACTCCCGCCATTATGACAAGGTATATTATAAATCTTTCCGTCGTCATTTTTCAGTCGCCTCGCTTTCTTCGATCGGCTTGACTATGGCAAATACCGCCGCCGAGATGACCGCGCACACAATTATAGAGAAGCCGCCCGTAAAGTCAAATGCGGAGAGCACACAGCTAAGGAGTGCCGACAATGCAACCGTGAGCGCCACCGCCCACGATTTTTTCGAGGGAGGAATGATTATTGCGATGAACATTCCGTATATTGCCACATCAAGAGCATAGAGCACCGAGGTGGGAAGCACCGCACCCATAAGAGCGCCGACGAGCGTGCCGCCCGACCAGCCGATCCAGGGAAGCGTGCCGAGTCCGTACATATAGCGACGGCCGACCGAGCGCTGTGACGAGGATATTGCGAATATCTCGTCGGTCATAAAGAACGGAATGAAAAATCTGTCGTACCATTTTACGCTCGAGTCTATCTTTTGCGACACGGTGATGGACATAAGAAAATAGCGCATATTGATGATAAGGGTAGCTATCGCCATCTCGACAAACGGGCCGTTTTCGATTATTATTCCAAGACCTGCAAGCTGTCCTGCCGAGGTCAGATTCGTCATTGATATAAGGACCGCGCGAAGGATCGAAAGTCCGCCGCCGACAGCCGATATTCCAAAAGCAAACGATACCGAGAAATATCCGAGTGCAACCGGAATTCCATCGGAAAGTCCTCTTTTAAAACCTAAATGCAAAGTAAACACCTTCTTTGTAGACATACATAATTATTGTAGCATAAATAGGAAGCTTTTGCAATATGGGAAGAAGTAAAAAGTACCTTTTTGGGGGGTATATGCTGGCGAAGAGATTCGAACTCCAACGAATCGCAAGCGATTCGTTATGACTTGCCGTATTACTTGTGCGGACCGTTTGGGTTCGTGGGCAAGTCCATCAGAATTCTCAATTCTGATGGTCCGCCAAAAACAAAAGGACGCCTTTTGGCGTCCTTTGTTTTTGGCGGAGAAGCAGAGATTCGAACTCTGGAGACCCGTTAAGGCCTACACGATTTCCAATCGTGCGCCCTCGACCAACTAGGCGACTTCTCCGTGCGGTCTACCCGAATATAATACCACACTTCAAAGTAAAAATCAAGTCTTTTTTAAGAAAAATATTAAAATTAATTTACTTCCTCCAAAATAAGCGGCGTTTTTGTCGGCTTTTCATTCGAAATAAGCACAGCTATATCAAACTGCTTTACCGCCTCCGTAAGCTTTTCTTCGTCCGAGGAATAAAGTGTTGCGATCACATCTCCACAAGAAAGTGCATCTCCGACCTTGCGGTGAAGCAGTATTCCCGCGCCGAAATCTATCGCATCTCCCTTCTTCTCACGTCCCGCGCCAAGTGTGAGCGATACTCTGCCCACGCCCTCTGCATCAAGCGCGGCAAGGTATCCGTCGGTCTTGGCGACAATATCCCTCTTGTATTTTCCTATCTCAAATTTGGACGTATCGTAAACGTATCTCTTATCACCGCCCGCGGCTTCCACCATATCGGCAAGCTTCTCCTTTGCCCTTCCCGAGGTGATCGACTCGCGCGCCATCCTCTCGCACTCGGCTCTTGTTCCCTTTTTCGCGCAGGTGAGCATTTTTGTGCAAAGTGCTACGCAAAGCTCAACAAGATCAAGGGGTCCCTTTCCCGAGAGCGTATCTATTGCCTCTATTACCTCAAGCGAATTACCGATCGCGTATCCGAGCGGCTCATCCATATTTGTAATAAGCGCGGCACACCGTCTGCCGGCATCGCATCCTATCCCTACCATCGTGCGGGCAAGCTCTGCCGCATCCTCTCTCGTCTTCATAAACGCACCGCCGCCGCATTTTACGTCGAGCACGATCACCTCGGCACCCGCGGCAAGCTTTTTGCTCATAATGCTCGATGCGATAAGCGGAATATTTGCCACCGTTCCCGTCACGTCTCGAAGCGCATAAAGCTTCTTGTCGGCGGGAGCGAGATTGCCCGATTGCGCCGCAATGCATATTCCCGTCCGCTCGACTATCTCGGTGAACCTTTTCGCGCTCATCTCGGTCACGTACCCGGGTATTGATTCGAGCTTGTCTATCGTGCCGCCCGTAAACCCGAGTCCTCTGCCCGAAAGCTTTGCAACGGTAAGACCGCACGCCGCCGCCATAGGTGCGAGCACGAGTGAGGTCTTGTCACCGATACCGCCCGTGCTGTGCTTGTCTGCGGTGATGCCCGAAAAGTGAGACAGGTCGTTCATATCGCCCGAGTGCGCCATAGCAAGAGTCAGCGCCACCGTCTCACGGGGCGTACTGCCCTTTAAGTACATCGCCATAAGAAGCGCGGATGCCTGATAGTCGGGTATGTCCCCATTCGTGTAGCCCTCGACAAAGAATTCTATCTCCTTCTCGTCAAGCTCATATCCGTCTCTCTTTTTTTCAATAATATCAAGTATTTTCATTTAATATTCATAGGCGGGGAAAACCTTTTCATGAGAAAAGTGTTTTCCCCGCACCCCTTTCCAAAAGCATTTCAAATCGCTTTATGTTTCTATTATACGCTTTACACAGGTATTGCATCTTCCAAAATTGGTTCTTTTGCAGTCTCGGGGGCGGGAGCCGAGAACATTATCGCCTTGTGGCAGACAGAAATGTCCACGCGCTCGTAGCGCTCTATCTCGCCGTCCATACAGAAATTATGCTCTGTCGGGAACTCAAGCGACACGCTCTTGCACTTTTTATATGTAATAACGCCCTCTGCCGCCTTGCTTTCAAGATGCGTTCCCGCCTTATACGAGCCGATAAGCGAGACGAACTTCGCACGTGTCACCTTTTCGACGATGCAAAGGTCGAGCAGGCCGTCGTCAAGTGTAGCTCGCGGTGCCGCGTGATATCCGCCGCCGTAAAAACCACCGTTTGCGATAGCGCAGAGCATCATCGGTCGGTTTATCTCGATGCCGTCGGCGCATATCTTCATCTGCGTACCGAATTTCTTGAAGAAATTGTTTGCGATGCTCGCCGCGTACACGAGATTCTTGGGGATGAGCGGATTTCTCCTCAGCGTGTCCATCTTGACCACGACCTCGCAGTCAAAGCCCACGTTCACGACGTTTATTCCGTAGCGGTCGTTGCATTTTATAAGGTCTATCGCACACGCCTCGCCGCGTATCTGCTTTTCTATATCGAAAAAGTCGTCGGGGTTATCGAAATTGCGTACAAAATCGTTACCCGTGCCGATGGGAATAAGCCCTATCTCGGCATTGATCGCGCCAAATGCTCCGTTTACGACCTCCCCAAGTGTGCCGTCGCCGCCGCAAGCATAAAAACGTATCTTTTCGGAGGTCTCGTTTACCGTTTTCTTTACAAAATCCTCTGCATCGTAGCGAGCCGTAGTCTCATATATCTGATAAGACACGTCCAAGCTGTCGCAGGTATTCTTGATATTCTCGCGCAGAGCGGCGATCTTGTCGCCCTTGCCCGCCATCGGATTTAAAATAAAAATATGTTTCATTTATTTCTTTTCCTTTACCGTATCGTTGTATGCCTTTGCCGACTGTTCTGTTTTGTTCTCGCCGTAAACGTAATATGTCTTACCCGCAAGATCGGCGGGCAGATAGG
>JAZNZQ010000002.1:0-3939 GCA_045595035.1 Eubacteriales bacterium
GTTTTTAATATTAGATTTATACAAGATACTACTATCCCATATATAGTATATTGTACATAAAATCAATAAAAAAGTCAATAGATTTTTGCGCTTTGCAAAAAAAGTTAACATTATTTTTTCAAATGAACATATGAAACGCAAAAAGTGTAAAAACCGCTTGATTTATTTTCGACAAAGTTGTATAATGATTATGTGTTTATATAATGGAATATTATGACGAAAATAAACAAAGGAGTAAAGAAAATGACAAAGAAGATCACGAAAGCCGTTATTCCCGCTGCAGGTCTCGGAACAAGAATGCTCCCCATTGCGCGTTCGGTGTGCAAGGAGATGCTTCCGATCGTAGACAGACCCGCTGTATCTTATCTTGTGGAGGAAGCTGTTAAAAGCGGAATTACCGATATTCTAATAATTACGAACAGAGACAAGGATGCGATGGAGAACTATTTCGATATTTCTCCCGAATACGAAAAAAAGCTTATCGCGGGCGGCAAGACCGCAGAGCTTGAGGAGATGAAGCGCATCTCTTCTTTGGCGAATATATTCTTTATACGTCAGGTCGAGACAAAGGGACTCGGACATGCGATCGGACGTGCGAGAAGCTTTGTCGGAAACGAGCCGTTTGTCGTTCTTTACGGCGATGATATCATCTTCTCGGAAACTCCTGTGTGCCGTCAGCTTATAGATGCGTATGACAAGTACGGCAGATGCGCGGTGGGAGTGAAGCCCGTGCCGATGGAATGGGTCAGAAAATACAGCTCGCTCAAGGTCGATGCGATAGAGGGCAGTGAGCGTGATTATCTCTGCACGGATATGATAGAAAAGCCCGCACCCGGCAAGGAGTTTTCGAATCTTTCCATTCTTGGGCGTGTGCTTCTTACCCCCGATATATTCGATATAATCGACAACACAGCGCCCGGTGCCGGCGGAGAGATACAGCTCACCGATGCGATGCGTGAGATGGCACTTCGTGAGGGCATTACCGCTGTCGATTTTGAGGGAACGAGATACGATCTCGGCTCAAAGCTCGGACTTATGTGTGCCAATATGGTAAAAGCCGCAGAGCATCCCGAGATAGGTGAGGATTTCAAAAATTTCCTTCGCGATTTTGTAAAAACACTCTAAGAAAGTGAGAAATATCATGGAACGCGTTTCAAAGCACAATTATTATCTTGACATAGCGCAGACTGTATCCGAGAGATGCACCTGTCTTCGCAAGAGATTCGGCGCGATAATCGTAAAAAATGATGTTATCGTCTCGACCGGCTACAACGGCGCTCCCAGAGGCAGAAAAAATTGCAGTGATCTCGGAACTTGTCTGAGAGATAAGCTCAACATTCCGCGCGGCGAGAGATACGAGCTTTGCCGTTCGGTCCACGCAGAGGCAAATGCGATAATTGCGGCTTCGCGTGAGCAGATGCTCGGAGCAACGCTGTATATGGCTTGTACCGACCCCAAGGACGGCTCGATCGTCCCCGGTACTTGCTCTTGTATGATGTGCAAGCGTCAAATAATAAATGCGGGAATAGCTACCGTTATCATCCGCGATGACAAGGAGTATTACCGTATCATCGACACAAACGAGTGGATAGAGAATGACGACAGCTTGAGCGGAGTGTTCGGATATTGATGAAGACCGAAGCGATAAAAGAGGAATTTTCCATCGGTACGGACGAGCCCTCCGAGCTTGTCTGCTTCGTATGCACGGGAAATACCTGCAGAAGTCCGATGGCAGAAGCCGTATTCAACAAGCTTGCAAAAGAAAAGGGGATAAGCGTGTGCGCTGTATCCGCCGGACTTGCCGCAGGTGCAGCTCCCATGTCGAAAAATTCGGCCAAGGTGCTTCGCGAGAATGACGTTGCGTTTGACGAGGATTTTATCTCAAGGCAGATAGATGCCCCTCTTGTTGCAAAATGCGATAAGATAGTTGGGATGACCGGCTCGCATGCAATGTCGCTTATGATGATGTATCCGCAGTTTGCGGGCAAGATATTTGCTATGCCAAACGATATCCCCGATCCGTACGGCGGAGATATCGAGGTGTACCGCGAGTGCTTTTGTAAGATAAAGTCGGCGATAGAGGATATGCTCGGAGAAAAAAATGATTGAGATAAAACGGCTTGACTACACACATATAGACCGCTTATGTGAGCTTGAAAAATGTTGTTTTTCGGTGCCGTGGTCGCGCGACAGCTTCACTTGGGCAAAGGAAAATGAAAATGCTTATTTTATCGTTGCCGAGGATAACGGCGAGATAGTCGGCTATGCGGGACTGTGTTTTGTGCTTGACGAGGGGGATATCGCAAACGTTGCGACCGCCCCATCGCACAGAAGACGCGGAATCGCCGCGGCGCTGATGTCTGATATTGTTGCTTTTGCTAAAGAAAATGGGATAGTGCACCTTATGCTCGAGGTAAGGGCGTCAAATGCCGGTGCTATCGCTCTTTATGAAAAAATCGGATTTTCCAAGGTGGCAGTAAGGAAAAATTATTATTCTCGCCCGACCGAGGATGCCGATATTATGAGATTGGAACTTTAATATGCTTATACTTGCAATCGAAAGCTCGTGTGACGAGACCTCTGCGTCTGTTGTCAGAATGAGCGAATCCGAAAGGACGATACTTTCAAATATAATAGCTTCTCAGGTGGATATACACAGTGTATACGGCGGCGTGGTACCCGAGATAGCAAGCCGCGCTCATATAGAGGCGGTGTCGGGCATCACATACGAGGCGCTCGAGACTGCGGGCGTGTCTATAAACGATATCGACGCGATAGGCGTAACGAACCATCCCGGACTTATCGGTGCGCTTCTTGTCGGAGTGAATTTCGCAAAATCGCTTGCATACTCGAAGAAGATCCCGCTTGTGCCCGTCGATCATATAAGAGGTCACATTGCGGCGGCGTATTTTGAATATCCCGACCTGAAGCCCCCATACACGGCGCTTGTCGTATCGGGCGGTCACACGTCTATATATCACGTTAGATCATATACCGAATTTTGTGAGATCGGTACAACCCGTGACGATGCCGCAGGTGAGGCATTTGACAAGGTCGGACGTGTTATAGGACTTCCGTATCCCGGAGGTGCCGAGCTTGACCGTCTTGCAAGTATAGGGGACGCCGATGCGATAAAATTCCCATCGCCTGCTATTATAGGCGATAATCTTGACTTTTCCTTCAGTGGACTTAAGACTGCCGCTATAAATCATATCAATACCGCCAAGATGAAGGGCGAGGAGCCGGAGAGGGAAAATATAGCCGCATCGTATACGCGCGCGGTCGTTGACGGAATAACAAAAAAGACGGCAATGGCGCTTGACGTAACGGCTACCGACACTCTCGTGCTTGCGGGCGGTGTTGCGGCAAATTCACACCTGCGTGCCGCGCTTGAGAAGATGTGCAAAAAGAAAAACGTAAAATTCTGTGTTCCGCCGCGCTCACTTTGCGGTGACAATGCGGCAATGATCGGCGCCCAGACATACTATGAATTTTTGGACGGAGTAAGGGCGGGAACAGAGCTTAATGCGTATCCAAACTGACCGAAAAACTTGTCAAGAGGTTTGGTGAAAAAAGATGATTTTTGGCGAAATGCACATCAAAATTTCACTCTTTTTACCGTCAAGTTTTCCACCGAAGTTTTCCACAGGTTGTGGGAAAATCAGTGGGTAAATTACATTTCCGAGCTGAAAAAGTGCCGTAAATGCTTGATTTCTGTGGATAAACCTGTTGAAACTGTGGAAAACTCGGTCAAATATGCATGTGGATAACTCATTTTATTAACTCAGAAAATAAATTATATTTATAAACAAATTTAAAGGAGAATTCGGCAAAATGAACAAAAACTATGATGAGCAGATAAAGGCGGCGCTCGAAAAATACGAGGCGCTTCTCGTCGATCAGCTCGAGAGAGTTGAGAGAATAAATGCGGCGGCAGAA
>JAZNZQ010000003.1:0-8717 GCA_045595035.1 Eubacteriales bacterium
CGGGTTGTGATAATGGCCTCCCTCCGAGAGGGAGGGGGACCGCGTTTAGCGGTGGAAGGAGCCTGCGCAACTTCTTTGTTCATGCAAACCGTACAGTCGCGCGGGCTCCCTCAGTCGCCTAGTCGGCGCCAGCTCCCTCCCGGAGGGAGCCTTTCTCTCACTATATCCCCCTGCCCCTTCCTTATATCTTTCCTCTGCTTATCGGCATATCCTTTATTGAATCCCGCCACTATGGCGGGGTTTTCATCTTACAAAAAAGAGCGGCACATTTTTGTGCCGCTCTTTGCTTTTTATCAATATCCGAGCTCTTCGTAGCCGGGCTTAAGCTCTGCGTAGTTTGCGAGCTTTGTCTTGGTGAAGTCTCTCATACCGAGCCACATATCGCCAACCTTGGAGAGTCCCTTGCCTACCATGTATGCATCCTTGTTGAATACAACGGGAACAACGGGCATCTCATCAAGAAGCATCTTCTCTGCTTCGTAAAGGATAGCCGCTCTCTTTGCAATATCCTTCTCTGCAAATGCCTCTTCTATCTTTGCGTTGTACGCCTCGTTATCGAAGCCGATTATATGGGGCTTGAGGTCGTAATTCTGGTTTGCCATGTCGATCGCCTGACCGGAGAACGCCTTTGCAAAGGGAGCGAGAACTCCGAATGCATCGGTAGAAAATGCCTGAAGGTCAAGAGCCATTACGTCAAAGTCGCCTGCATAGTATGCATCGACAAACTTATCTGCACAGTATCCCGACATTCCCTCGACCGCCTTGATCTCCTTGATGGAGACCTTGAAGCCAAGTCCTTCCCATACGCCCTTAGCGTACTCTGCGATCGCGAGATCTACTTCATTCTCTGCCTTGACAGTGATGGTGAAGCTTCCGCCCGAAACGCCTGCGGATGCAAGAAGTGCCTTTGCTTCCTCAACGTTTGCAGTTGCAGCGAGAACATCGCCCGCCTTGTCTCTGAAGCTTTCCTTTGCCTTTGTTGCATTGAACACGCCGTTCGGAACAAGTCCCGTTGCGGGCTCAGCAAATACGACAAGATCGGCAATTGCGTTTCTGTCAAGTGCAAGAGAAAGTGCCTTTCTTACTTCTGCCTTAGCAAAAAGCTCGTTGTTAAGGTTGAAGTAATATGTGTGTGTCGAGAGAAGGTCACTTACCTCTGCCTTCTTCTCGTAATTTGCACGCTCAGCAAGCGGGATATCGCCTATGTAGAATATCTCGTTGTTGTTGAACTGTGCAAGCTGTGTTGCAAGGTCGTTTTCGTATATAACGACAAGCTTGAACGGTCTTACATATTTTGTAAGTTTCTCCTTTTTATCGGTATCGCGCAGATAGTATGCGCTTCTCTCAAGTGTCATCTTTTCGCCGTATTCCATGGAACGGAGCAAGAACGGTCCGTTCGTTACGATGGTGGACGGCTTCTTTGCCCAGTCGTCGCTTCTTACAACGATATCCTCACGAAGCGGAACGAGCGCGGGGCTTGCAAGGTTCATAAGGAAGTGGTCAACGTTTATCTTCGACTCGAATGTGATCTCGATGACAGTGCTGTCAACCGCAGCAAGTCCGAGGTCGTCGATAGAAGCATCACCCGATTTTACAAGGCGTGCATTCTTGATATCAAAGAGAAGAGCAGCTGCCTCGCATGTGAACTCGGGATCAAGTATTCTCTTCCAAGCGTAGATGAAATCGTCAGCAGATACGGGTCTGCCGTCACTCCACTTGGAATCCTTAAGTGTTATCTGAAGCTTGTATTCACCGGCCTTGTCGATGATCTTCCAGCTCTTTGCCATTCCCTTTTCGACTTTGCCGTTGTCATTTATCTTTGTTACGCCTTCAAAAAGAAGACCAATTATCTTGACTGTATCGTCGTTTGTATACGCGATGGCGGGATCAAGATTGTATATCGGGTTGGTGATATACATGGGTATGATAGCTCCCTTGTCCTCATCCGTGCCCTCTGTGGAACAACCGACAGCAAAGGGTACGAGCATGATCAAGCAAAGCATCAAAGCAACTATACGCTTTTTCATAATGAGAGTTTCCTCCTAAAAATGTGGTGATGAACATAGAATATGTACCATTTAATTATTATACCATTAAAAACGCTCATAAGCAACAAAATAATTTCTATTTTTTTGTTTTTATGCAGATGCACAATACCGCTGAACGATTTTTGTACAATTTGTACACATTCGTATTTCGATTTTACACATTGATTATACAATAAAATTTACATTTTTACAAGATACAAAATCACTTTTTTACGAATTGTTCATTTTCGCCGCGCACATAATAAAACCGTATCCTGTCAATCCTATCCATAAGGAGAGTGATAATTTGACAAACGAAAAAAACTTTACCCATTCCGATCTTGCGTATGAGAAACGCAACGTACTTCCAAGCTCCGACCGTGAGTGGCAAAAAGAGCACGGAATAGAATATTTTGAGGAGGAGGAGCACGGCATATCGGTCGCATCTCTTGAAATAAAGACCGACGAGGGAGCCGAGCTGCTCGGTAAGCCAAAAGGAAAATACATCACGCTCTTTTTCGGACGGCTTCGCACGATGGACGACGACATGATAGAGCAAACAAAGCAGATGCTCGGCAACCGCATACGCGAGCTTGCAAGGGAAATGCTCGGGTGCGAGCTGTCACACGCGGGCGGGGTGCTTGTTGTCGGACTCGGCAACCGCGAGATAACATCGGATGCCATAGGTCCAAAGACTGCCGACAAGCTGACGGTCACACGCCACGTAAAGTACGTCGACAGCGAGCTTTGGGGAGAACTTGGCATGTGCGAGGTGAGCGCGCTCGCCCCGGGTGTTCTCGGCCAAACAGGGATAGAGACGGTCGAGCTTGTACGCGGTGCCGCAAAAAACGTCTCGCCCGCGCTTGTAATAGTAATAGATGCACTTGCCGCACGCTCGTGTGAGCGACTTGCATCAACAGTACAGCTTTCTGACACGGGGATCGAACCCGGCTCGGGCATTGGTAACCGACGAAAAGCAATAAACCGCGACACGGTAGGAGTTCCCGTGATGTCGATAGGCGTTCCGACCGTTGTCGATTCCTCAACGCTTGTCTACGATGCGCTCTCCAAGGCAGGCATAGGGGAAATAAGCCCCGAGCTTAAGCGGGTGCTCGAAAACGGACGCGGATTTTTCGTCTCGCCAAAGGATGCCGACACGATATGCACAGAGGTGAGCACACTTCTCTCGGGCGCAATAGATCACGCGATGACGCTCTGATGTGCGAATATTTTTCTCCTTATATCATATATTTGAAATGATATAAAAAAAGGAGGAAAAACAAATGCTGCCGGAAAAGCTATCGACCGCAATAGAAATAGGAAGTTTAAAAGCCCCGAGAGAGGAAACACAAAGTATAAAAATATCAACTCGAAGAAGACCGCCCGTCAAGCTTATGCGTCTTATATCGATCGCCGTTTCGCTTTCGATCTCGATCTTATCGTTCGCTGTCATCCTCACGCATCTTGTATCAAAAGAAAGCACCGTTGTCCCCGCGCTCATCGAAGCAATGTTATGTGCAAGCTTCCCCGCTCCCTTACACTACGACACCGACCTTCCGACGTCCGTGATCCAAGTGCAGGACCCGGAAGATCCAACCGAAGAAGAGCCGACGGCAAACGAGGTATCCCCGCCCGACACGCAAGATACCGTAAATGAGACCGTGGATACGAATGAAAAGGAGCCCCCCACCGAAAACGCGCCGACCGACGAACCCGAAAAAAGCATCTACGACTTTGATCTTACAGTCCTTCCCGAAGGGAGTATGCCGATAATTCCGACCGACCTCTCGATGCCGACCGACGACCGCTTCTATCTCAGCAATGAAACGCCGTACAATCCCGACCTTGCTTCTCTGCTTGCCCGGGATAATGCGGTCGCCGTATGGAAGGGGGAGGGCGTGCAAAAGGCGCCGCTCGTGCTCATCATACACACGCACGCGACCGAGGCATACAGTGAGGATGGCGCGCTTTGGTACGATGCCGACACGGTAGCACCGCGCACCGAGGACATAACGAAAAACGTTGTCGCCGTCGGCTCGGTCATGGCAGAGGTGTTCAGAGACGAAGGCATACCCACGCTTCACTGTACGATACTTCACGACAAAGAAGCATACAAGGACTCATATAACCGGGCAGCCGCTACAATAAAAAGCTATCTCGAAAAATATCCGTCTATCAAATATGTATTCGACGTTCACCGCGATTCGCTTATCCGCGAGGACGGAGAGAAGCTGCGCCCCATAGCAGAAATTGACGGAAGGGCGGCAGCACAGGTCATGAGCGTTGTCGGCACAGACTACAAGGGTGCACCGCACGCCGACTGGGAAAGCAATCTCTCGCTTGCCGCCAAGCTTCTGTGCCGTCTTGATGAAAGCTACACGTCGCTGTCCCGCCGTATCAATCTGCGCGGCGCTTCATTTAATCAACAGTATACATCGGGTTCGCTTCTCCTCGAGATCGGCTCGTGCGGAAATTCACTTGAAGAAGCAAAATTCTCAGCAGAGCTTGTAGCAAAGGAACTTTCAAAAATAATAAAAGAAGGATAAAAAATGAAAAAGATAATTATCGTCGCACTCATCGTATTCGCACTTTTCAGAATAGGAGAAAACAATAAAAACGAATCGGCACCGTCAAAGACCGACGGTGCCAATTACGCGGAAAACAGAAAGGAAAAAATGGAATATTTTATTGAGAGAACCTATGACGGACTTGCCGTCTGCGTTTCCTTTTGCCGTGAGCTTGCTTCGGATATAATGAGCTGATATTATTTCTCGCCGCAGAATATGATGCCGAAAAGCACAATTGCAGCCGAAGCGGAGAATCCGAGAGTAGCAGAGATCATCCCGCTCTCAACACCGCCGAAGAAGCCGAAGAAAAGAGCGACTACTACGGTAGCCACAGCCATCTTCACGCCCGCAACGAAACGCTCGTTACCGAATGTCATATCGTAAAGGACCGCAAAGATCGCCGCGATCCAATCGAGCGCACTGTAGCTTCTCCTGTTGTAATTTCTATTTTCAAAACCGTAATTATTCATGTTGTACCTCCGATGTAAATTCCGTTTTCGGTATCTTACGACATTATATTACCACCATTTTTGGAATTTGTCAATACTTTTTTTCTTATTTTGGAATATTTTTTTGAAAAAAGTCTTTACAAATGGAATTTTTGGTGCTATAATGTATCCATAAAAGAATATTCTCGGAGGGGTAAACGTGAATTATATCGACAGGATCAATATTTTGAAGCAGCAGAGACGAATGACGAATGAACAGCTTTCAAAGGCAAGCGGCATTCCCATGGGTACGCTCAGCAAGCTTATGGCTGGCATTACCGACTCACCCAAGCTTTCCAATATTATATCTATATGCGAAGCGCTCGACTGCTCTGTTGACTATCTCATATACGGTGTCGAGAAGACCGAGGGATACTCGCTTGCATCCGACGAGATCGCAATGGTGAAAAAATACCGCGAGCTTGACTCTCACGGAAAGGATATAGTTTACACGATCCTCCAAAAGGAGCACGACCGCATCATCACCGAAAGAGAAAGCTCCGAGCGTGTGGCAACCGTGCTTCCCGCCTTCTCCATTCCTCGCGAGCAAAAGAAGAAGACCTTCAAGATCCCGCTCTACGACCTTCCCGTCTCGGCAGGTATCGGAAGCTATCTTGATTCAAGCGATGCCGAAAAGGTCACCATCCTCTTCTCCGAACAGACCAAGGAAGCAAGCTTCGCGCTCAGAGTCTCGGGTAACAGTATGGAGCCGAAATACCGCAACGGAGACATCCTTCTTGTAAAGGAGCAGCCCACGGTAAATGACGGCGAGCTTGGAATCTTCGTACTCGACGGCGAGGGCTTCTTCAAGCGTTTCGGCGGCGACCGTCTCATCTCGCTCAACCCCGACTACAAGGATATCATGCTCGCAGATTACAGTGACATCACCTGCAAGGGCAAAGTAATAGGCAAAGTAAGATAAGATAACAAAAACTACACCCATGGGATATGCCCGAAGGTGTAGTTTTTTTTACAAAAAGTATATTTTTTGCTCGTTTTTGAAAATTCACTTGACTTTGAAAATCCATTCAAGTATCATAGCATTGTAGAGCTTTTACCACAACAAAAACCGAAAGGACATAAGAAAATGAAGCAGGAATACATCATTTCGAATGACCCCACCACCTCGGAAAACTTCCCCGACCTCGTGCTTACCAAAAAGGGTGAGCTCATATGCGTGTTCATGGAGTGCCGTCATCACGGCTGCCGTGAAAAAACACGCCTCAACATCATAAAGAGCAAGGACAAGGGCAGGACTTGGGGCGAAAAGATCCCCTTCACTCCTCTCGCCGACTATCCTAATGGCGTATACGATTGCGCGAGGATCACCCGTCTTCCCGACGATTCGCTTATAATAATCTGTAACTATGAGATCCTCAAGGGTGACAAGGTCGTCTCCGAGATCCACGCATGGTACTCCTATGACGACGGCGAGACCTGGACAGAGCCGCGCGTGCTTCCTTTCAGAGGCGTCAACCCCGATAAATACAGAATTCTTTCCAACGGCAGACACGTTGTCGGCCTTCACCGCCGCGACGACCCCGAAATGCCCAAGAGATGGACACAGTATATGTACTACAGCGACGACGAGGGCAAGACTTGGAACGAAGTCACCATCGCGGATGACAAGAGATACAGTCTTTGCGAGGTATGTATTCTCGAGGTCAAGCCCGGCACGCTCGTTGCATTCATGCGCGAGGATACTCTCTCGGGTATAACCTGTATGAAGGCATTCTCCTATGACTACGGTACGACCTGGGAGGGTGTTTACGAGTCCAATCTCGGTGACGCACACCGTCCGCTTGCCGACTTCTACGAGGACGGACAGATCTTCTGCACCTACAGATTCGTTCAGGGCGGTGGAAGAAGATACGAAAGAGACGGACTCAAGTGGCTCAACGGTCCCTCGCAGAATCTCTTCGGCGCATTCTTCGACGTAGAAACAGCGCTCGAGAAGGACAGACGAAAGAACTTCTCGGTCATATACCCCATCTCCTACGACAGAAACCGCATCAATGCCGACACCGGCTACTCGGGCTGGGTTCGCTTTGACGACGGAAGCTTTTACGTTGTAAACTACCTCGTGGACGACAACTACTGCAAGGGTCAGATCCGCGGTTATTCCTTTGATATCACCGACGTTTTCTACGACGAGCCCGAAAGTAAATAAACATTGCCCCAAAAGCCAGACAGGAGATGCATAAATGAAGCAGGAATACATCATTTCGAATGACCCTACCACCTCGGAAAACTTCCCCGACCTTGTGCTTACAAAATCGGGCGAGCTTATATGCGTATTTATGGAATGCCTTCATCACGGCACCAGAAAAAACGTGCGTCTTAATCTTATAAAAAGCTCGGACAAGGGCAGGACCTGGGGCGAGAAGATCCCCTTCACTCCCTATGCCGATGCGCCCGACGGCACCTACGATTGCGCGAGAATTAGCCGTCTTCCCGACGATACGCTCGTGATAGTCTGCAATTATGCCTTTGTCGGAGCCGTTCCCCCAAAGCACGGCGAGATACACGTATGGTACTCCTATGACGACGGAAAGACCTGGACAGAGCCGAGAGTGCTTCCCTTAAACGGCTGTTGCACCGACAAATACAGAGTTCTCTCAAACGGCAGACACGTTATTGCTTCTCCGCTCAGAAGCGACCCCGAGATGCCCAAGAGGTTTATCAACTACCTCAATTACAGTGATGACGGCGGCAAGACCTGGCAGACCTCGGTAATTGCCGACGACAAGAGATACAGCATTACCGAAACAAGTATTCTCGAGGTTAAGCCCGGAACGCTCGTTGCATTTATGCGCGAGGACTCGCTCTCGGGTGTCACCTGCCTCAAGGCCTTCTCCTACGACTACGGCACGACCTGGGAAGGCGTATACGAATCCAATCTCGGTGATGCTCACCGACCGGTCGCCGATTTCTACGAGGACGGACAGATATTCTGCACATACAGATTCGTGCAGGGCGGCGGAAGGAAATTTGAGAAAAACGGACTTCGCTGGCTCAACGGCCCCGCGCAGAACCTCTTCGGTGCATTCTTTGACGTAGAGACCGCACTTGAGAAGGACAGACGCAAGAACTTCACGGTCATCTACCCCATTTCCTACGACAGGAACAGGATCAACGCCGACACCGGAATGTCCGGCTGGGTGCGCTTTGATGACGGAAGCTTCTACGTAGTCAACTACCTTGTAGACGACAACGATTGCAAGGGCCAGATCCGCGGATATTCGTTTGATATCACCGATGTGTTTTATGATAATTAAGCAATAGGCGGGGGAACACTTTTTATAAAAAGTGTTCCCCCGCACCCCTTCACAAAAATTTTTGAACATTAATCCTCAATGACATTTAGTAAATGTCATTTTGTTTTTTTATAATGATATAATTGTTTTATCAAAGAAAATAAGAGAAAACGAGGTAAACATGAACAAAGAACAAAGAACGCAACTATTATGTAAAAACGTAAAATTTTTACGTGAACAAAATGGGCTTTCAATCAAAGAAATGGCACAGATACTAGACATCCCTTTAGCATCTATGAAAAAGCTAGAAGACGGAATATTAACAAGACGAGTCCGCGTAGACATCGTGTATAGGATAGACTGCTATTTCAACGTGGG
>JAZNZQ010000004.1:0-5348 GCA_045595035.1 Eubacteriales bacterium
TTTTTTTCATAATTTTCTCCTAATTATTATATTCACTCTTTTTATTCTAACAAATAAACGAGATGTTGTCAATAAGAAAAAGGTGTGTTTTTTGTTTTATCTTGTGAATAAAATAATTGACCGATTGTGACTGTATACGCAGATAAAAACCTTTATTTTTCTTTATATAATCAAATTTTTTCACAAAACTTGACTTTGATTTGATTGTTTTTTATAATTTAGTTAGAAATAATTTTTCGGAGGGATCATTATGCTTAAGGTAGGTATACAGTCGGCGGGCTGGTATGATAAGTCCAAGCCGACCGAATCATTTGAATATATCAAGTCATGCGGATTTGAAGCCGTGGATATCAATATCGACCACGATATTTCGGTAGCCAAGCTTTCTCGCGACGGGGTATATCCGACGGTCTTCGATAAACCCATGGACGAGTTTTTGGAGAATTATATTCCGTTAAAGGAAGCAGCGGCTGCAACCGGTGTTGTTATCGGACAGATGCACGCCCCCTTTCCTTGTTGGATCGAGGGAAAGGATGAGGTGAACGAGCATCTTATCATGGTGCTTGATAAATGCTTCGCGCTCTGCGAATATCTTGCTTGTCCCGCGGTCGTAGTCCATCCCGTACGCTGTGAGTCGTATGATGAGGAGTGGGAGGTCGACCTTGCGCTTTATCGCCGGCTTATTCCTCTTATAAAGAAATACAAGGGCGTTACGATATGTATAGAGAATATTTACGGCAGACAGAACGGTAATATGAGCGAGGGAAGATTCTCAAACGTGAGAGACCTTTGCCGTATCATAGACCTTTTAAATGAAGAAGCGGGCGGAAAATATTTCGGCGCATGCCTTGACGTGGGTCATGCAAACCTCACCCGCTCCAAGATCAAGGATTTTGTAAAGTGGCTCGGAGATCGTTTAATGATACTTCATATCCACGATAACAACGGCACAGAAGATAACCATATGATACCATATACATATCTCAATAACGAGAACATTCACGTTTGCGATTGGAAGGGCTTTGTTGAAGGGCTCAAAGAAATAAACTATGACGGTGTTATTGCGTTTGAAACTTTCAGAATATTCAGCGCTTTCCCCAAGCCCTTACATACAGACGTGCTCAAGCTTATTGCATCAATAGGTCACTATTGGAAGGGAATAATTCAAGAAAAATAATCAAAGTGCGTCGTATTTTGCGACGCACTTTTTTCTAAATCTATTGAAAAATTCGTTTGGCGGGTGTATAATCTTCATATCACATGATCGAAAGGAAACTATATGAAAAAGAATTGCGGCTTTGTGCCGACAGATATACTTATCCCCGCGAATGCGGATATGTCAAAATGGAGCTGTGTCGCCTGTGACCAGTATACGAGCGAGAGGGAATATTGGGAGAAGGTAGACGCGATAGTGGGAGATGCTCCCTCGACGCTTCGTCTTATGCTGCCCGAGGTCTATCTTGCCGAGACCGAGACACGCTCACCGAAAATTGCGGAGTCGATGCGTGCTTATCTTAACGACGGTGTATTCAAAACACTTGAGAATAGCTTTATTTACGTTGAAAGAACGCTTGCCGACGGAGGTGTACGCCGCGGACTTGTCGGTGCTATCGACCTTGAGATATACGATTTTTCGAAGGATTCGAGAGCGCTTTGCAGACCAACCGAGGCAACTGTCACATCGCGCCTTCCCGCAAGAGTTGAGATCAGAGGGCGTGCATTACTCGAAATGCCCCACATAATGATGCTCATCGACGACAAGCAAAAGACGGTCATAGAACCGTTTGCAGCGCGTGTAGATTCGCTTGAAAAGGTCTACGATTTCACTCTTATGCAGGGCGGCGGAAAGATACGCGGATACAGAATATGCGGAAAGGATACGGAGACGGTATCGGATGCGATAACGTCACTTTATGAGCGCTCTATGGACGATTACCCGATGCTCTTTGCCATGGGAGACGGAAACCACTCGCTCGCCGCGGCAAAGGCGTATTATGAAAAGCTTAAGCGCGAGATGGGCGAGGCGGCGAAGGATCATCCCGCAAGATACGCGCTCGTTGAGCTTGTAAACCTCTTTGACGATGCGCTCGCTTTTGAGCCGATACACAGAGTGTTCTTCGGCGCGGATGTCGATAAATTGATGGCTGAACTCTCGTCCTATTGCTCGCTTGTAAAGGGAGCGGCAGAAGGTCAGCGCTTTGATATCGTCATCGGTGATAAGTGTGAAACATACACATTTACCGCCCCAAATTCCTCGGTGACGGTCGGCACGGTGCAGAATTTCCTTGATACGTACGAGGCGGCAAACGGCGGCGAGACCGACTATATTCACGGTGATGACGTTGTAAAGAAGCTTGTAGCCGAATCTCCCGACAGGATCGGATTTATCGTCGGCGGGATCGAGAAGGACAACTTCTTTGACGTTGTAAAAAAGGACGGAATCTTCCCGCGCAAGACCTTTTCAATGGGACACGCACACGATATGCGCTTCTATCTTGAATGCAGAAGTATAGTAAAATAAAGAAAAGGTCGCATCTGCGACCTTTTCTTTATGCTTTGTAGTTTTCAAAAATGATAGCTTCAAACTTTCTGTGCGCTTTTTCTTCACTTTCTGCATCCCTGAGTGTCCAAGCGAATCTGGGCGCGGAGAAGATAGCGAATATATCAAGCGCAAGTGTGTGCGCCTTGTGGTTGTACGAAGCAAAATCGGGGCGCGCGAGACAGTTTAGGAGCATGTGGCGAAGCGCGAATGAGAGTATGGGATTCTTGCCCTTATACTCGTTTGTTGCAAGCTGTCCGCGAATAAAATGAGGTCTGTGGAGCTTCATCCATCTTAGGTGCAGGGGATTAAAGGACTGTATCGCGAACACGCCGTTGTAGTCGTCAAGGATCTCGGCTACCGCTTCGCATATGGCAGAGCTTGTATCCTCGCCCTTAAGCTCTATCAGTATGGGCGCTCTCTCACCGATAAGCTCAAGCGCTTCAGTGAACGTGGGTATCTTTTCTTCTGTGCCGTCAAAGGTGTAGCTCTTGAGCTCGTCAAGTGTGAGCTCCGATACCTTTTTGTCATCTCCGAGCATGCGTGTGAGCGCGGGGTCGTGGAATATGACCGGCACACCGTCGGATGTGAGGCGAACATCAAGCTCGATACCGTATCCCTCGTCTATTGCCGCCGAGAAAGCAGCGAGAGTGTTTTCGGGAATGCCTTCACCGTGAAAACCTCTGTGCGCGAATTTTCTCATCAGCATATAGGTCATATCGGGACGCTCTGTTGTCCTTGGAAGAACGAGCGCGAAATATATTAAAACTATAAGCAGGATTATTAGAATTGCTGTAACCATAATACCTCCAAGATACTTTAAACTCTACTTATAATACCACATCTGCCATAAAATAGCAAGAAATTTTAAAAATTTTCCCCACAAATAATATTTTATGAAAAAAGAGCCAACCTTTCCTTGACCTCGCGTGTCATATAATATATAATATTCGTAAGGATGAGCTTGGAGGAAAGATATGTTTGAAAAAAAGAAGGTTTTAAGCGCCTTAAAAGAGATCGTTATATCCGGACTTTTGGCATTTGCACTGTATTTGTTTATAATGTTCTATATCGGAAACTTTATGAGCGAGACCTCACAGGCATTACGTTTTGCGGTGGCTAAAATTGCGATGCTCTTGTTTTTTACTTTCTCGTATGGATTTGTATATATGAGAAAAAGAAAAAACGATTATATGCTTGACATGTCAGCGGATGTTCCGTTTGATTTTAAGGGAGAGTATATCGGTTTTCTTAAAATCGAAGGTAAATACATACTTGCAATTTTTGTAATTCTTGCGGTGATAGCTGAAATCTCTCTTTTTGTGTGGCCACTTATTTCAACAAAACCCGGAAATCCTATATATACTGCGTTGGCACCCATATTTATGATAGGCGCACTAATAGAAAGTATTCCGATAATACGTTCGATACTGCCGATTGCACTCGATATTCCGCTTATGGCACTATTTGTAGTCCTTAGAAAAAGAAGTATTTACAAAAAGTATAAGAAAAAATAAGAAAAAGCACCCAGCGGGTGCTTTTTTCATATCTCATAGCTTTTATAAACCTCGCCCTCGAGATCCTTCCACAAAAAGGTCTTGCCGTCGAAGGTCATATACGAGTGGGCGGAATTTTCCTTGGGGATGGAGACCGAGCCGGGATTGATGTATATGTGCGTGTCGTACTCCTCAAGGGCGGGGATGTGCGTATGTCCGTGAAGGAGTATATCACCCGGGCGCAATGCGGGGAGATTATTGTTGTTGTATGTGTGACCGTGCGTTGCGAGGATGATACGGTCTTCGGCCGGGATTATGGCATAGTCTGCCATGACCGGAAATTCAAGCACCATCTGATCTACCTCTGCCTCGCAGTTGCCGCGCACGCAGATGATGTCGTTTTTAATCTCATTCAAAAGCGCGATGACCTTTTTGGGGGCGTATCCTTCGGGGAGATCGTTTCTCGGGCCGTGGTAGAGAAGATCACCTAACAGAAGTATTCTGTCAGCCCCTTCCGCTCTGTACCTTTCGAGCAGCGTTTCAAGATAGTATGCCGAGCCGTGTATATCGGATGCAATAAGCCATTTCATAGTTATGTGTCCTTTCAGATTGATAAAAATATTTTACCACAGATGCGGCGATTTTGCAACATACATCTCTGCATCAAAAACACCTTTTTTCAGCAACATTTTTGAAGGTTGACAAAAGGAAAAGCGGTCGGTATAATGAAGGTAACAAAACCTTCGGAGGGCATTATGAGAAGATACGAAGATCTTACCTTTTTGCACGAAAACACACTCGCTCCGAGAGCATACTATATCCCCTATGACACGCTCGCGGGCGCACTCTCTCACGATAAGAAAAAGTCCAAGTATTATACGCTCCTTAACGGCGTATGGGATTTCAAATACTTTGTGCGTGATATTGACTACACGGGCGAGATAGATGCATGGGACAAGCTCGAGGTGCCGTCCTGCTGGCAGCCGAACGGATACGATCATATCATGTACAGCAACAAAAACTATCCGTATCCTGTCGATCCTCCCTACGTTCCCGACGATAACCCCTTGGGTGTTTACAGAAGATTTTTTAGCGTGGATGCAGAGACTGCAGCACGCGAAAACTATATAATTTTCGACGGCGTTGCATCGGCGTTCGAGGTTTATATAAACGGTAAATACGTCGGCTTTACACAAGGCTCACATTTGCAGGCTGAATTTGATATTTCGGGCTTTGTTGCAAAGGGAGAAAACACAGTCACGGCAAAGGTTTACAAATGGTGTGTGGGAAGCTATCTTGAGGACCAGGATTTT
>JAZNZQ010000005.1:0-4374 GCA_045595035.1 Eubacteriales bacterium
AAAATTTTTCAAAAAGGTTTAAAAGACCCAAGAAAATTTTTTTTAAAAGTTTTCTTTTTTCGTTCCCCAAAAAGTTATCCACAACCTGTGGAAAAGTGTGTGGAAAAATGAGACTTGAGTGTCAAAAAGGCGCAAAAATCGGCAAAAAGGGCTGTGGAAAACTCCTTTTATGCCTGTGGAAAAGATAATTTGAGTTCATAGAAAGGCAAAAAAAGCTATGGATAAAAACGACAACAGCATACTTTATGAAAATCAAAAAATAGTTGACATCGAGATGGACCGCGAGGTCAAGAAATCGTTCATCGAGTATTCCATGAGCGTTATCGTCTCGCGTGCGCTTCCCGATGCAAGAGACGGAATGAAGCCGGGACAGAGACGTATCCTTTATGCTATGTACGAGGACCATCTCACAAGCGATAAGCCGTTTCGCAAGTCGGCGACGACGGTCGGTAACGTGCTCGGACGCTATCATCCTCACGGTGACGCGGCGGTATACGGCACGATGGTACGAATGGCGCAGGATTTCTCACTCCGCTATCCGCTTATCGAGGGACAGGGAAACTTCGGTAACGTAGACGGAGACGGCGCGGCTGCATACCGTTACACCGAGGCGAGAATGTCGAAGATAGCAAACGAGATGATGAGCGACATCGAGAAGAACGTAGTCGACATGGTCCCGAACTTTGACAACCGCTTAAAGGAGCCCACGGTGCTTCCGTCAAGATTCCCGAACCTTCTTGTAAACGGCTCTGTGGGAATCGCCGTCGGTATGGCGACGAACATCCCGCCCCATAATCTCACCGAGGTCATCGATGCGGCGATCTACCGTATGGAGAACCCCGATTGCGGCGTTATGGAGCTTATGGAATACGTGAAGGGACCCGATTTCCCGACCAAGGCGACCATCTACGGCACGCAGGGAATAATCCAGGCGTACACGACAGGCCGCGGACACGTAATGGTGCGCGCGAAGGCAGAGGTCGACGAGGAGCATCACCGCATAATCGTGACCGAGATACCCTACCAGGTAAACAAATCGATGCTTGTCAAGAGCATTGCTCAGCTTCATAACGAGAAGAGAGTTGACGGCATCACGGATCTGCGCGACGAGTCGGGACGTGCGGGAATGCGTATCGTCATCGAGCACCGCCGCGACGTAAACGGACAGATACTGTTAAATCAGCTCTATAAATACACGCAGCTTCAGGATACCTGTGCGATGAATATGATCGCGCTTGTGGGCGGCGAGCCGAAACGCCTTTCGCTTCCCGAGATGCTCGACTGCTACATAGACCACCAGCAGAAGGTCATCACGAGAAGAACGCAGTATGAGCTTGAGAAGGCGCTGCACGAGGCGCACATCTTCGAGGGCTACAAGATAGCCATCGACAACATCGACGAGGTCATCGCCATCATCAAGGCAAGCGAGAGCATAGGCGCAGCAAAGACAGCGCTTATGGAGAGATTCGCGCTTTCCGAGGCGCAATCCCAGGCGATAGTCGAGATGACGCTCGGTAAACTTTCGGGACTCGAGAGACAGAAGATAGAGGAGCGACTCGCAAAGCTTCACGCGCTTGTTGAGGAGCTTCGCGGCATCCTTGCCGACCCCGAAAAGATAGATGCTATCATCAAGGACGAGATGAACGAGATCAAGAGAAAATACGGAGACGAGCGTCTTACGGAGATCGTACCCGCCGAGGACGAGATACTGCTTGAGGACCTCATCGAGCGCCACGAGTGCGTTATCACGCTCACGCACCAGGGATATATCAAGCGCCGTCCCGCAGATTCCTATACGGCACAGCGCCGCGGCGGAAAGGGACTTATCGGCATGACGACCAAGGAGGAGGACTTCATCGAGAAGGTCATCTCGGTAAATTCGCATTCCTACCTGTTGATGTTCACCGACACGGGCAAGGTCTTTATGCGTAAGGCGTATATGATCCCCGTGGCATCGAGAACGGCGAAGGGCTCGAACATCGTAAACATTCTTGAGCTCACCCCCGGCGAGAAGGTGACTTCTATTATTTCTATCGCCGAGTTCAACGACACCGATTACCTCACGATGGTGACAAGACAGGGCGTTATCAAGAGAACAAAGCTTTCGGAGTACGAGTACCAGAGAAAGGGCGGCAAGCGCGCGCTCAATCTCGACGAGGGCGACGAGCTTCTCTTTGTCAAGTGTACGCAGGGTGACTGCCAGCTTATCATCGCAACACGCGAGGGACACGCGGTCCGCTTTGACGAATCCGAGGCGCGCGAGATGGGCAGAACGGCGCGAGGCGTTCGCGGAATCAAGCTTCGCGGCGATGACATCGTTGTCGGCGTTGCAGTCGTTGAGGATGGCAAGAAGCTTGTGACCGTGACCGAGGGCGGCTACGGTAAGAGGACCGACTTTGACGACTTCCGTCTGATGAAGAACAGAGGCGGAAGCGGTGTGACCGCACATAATATCACCGACAAGACAGGCAAGCTCGCGGGCATAGCAAGTGTTGCCGAGGAAGACGATATCATGATGATAACAAACGAGGGTATCGTCATCCGTTGCGCGGTAGGCGAGATCCCCACATACTCGCGTACAGCCGGCGGTGTTATCGTGATGCGCCTCTCCGAGGATGCAAAGATAGTCAACTTTACAGCCGTTGACCCGAGCGCCGAAGAGGAAAACGAAGAAGAATAAAAAACAGATAGGCGGGGAAACCCTTTTTAGGAAAAAATGGTTTCCCCGCACCCTTTCCGAAAAACCTTTTAAAAAAGGGGATGGAGAAAAAATGAAAAGGATCACGTTATTTATATTATCATTTATACTTATATTTTCGCTTATTTCTTGCTCGGGCGGACCTTCCGATGAGGTACTGCTTGCAAGGTTTAGTGAGCTTATACCCGAGGCGGCCGAGATAAACGATATCTTTTTTGGCAAAGGGCTTCCGACATACTCGCGAGAGGAATATGCCGAGGCGTACAAGATGACCGACGGCGCCGACCCCGACTACGATTTTATCACGACAGATGCGAAATATCAGTCGGTATCCGAGATAAAGGAGGCGGCCGAGGCGGTCTACACAAAGGGATATCTTGCAAGTATCTACACGCTCATCTTCGAGGGCTTCTACGATGAGGGCATCGGCCACATCGCCGCGCTCTATATTGAGGACGGCAACGGATTCTCCAAGCACAACAAGACCGAGCCGACCATTACCGAGGCGCGTGTTTACGATCTTGAGAGCGCAAAGGTGCTTATGAAAAACGACACCTATGCGACACTCGAGGTAGAAACGACACTCGCAGGAAAAAGCGAGAGCGTGCGTATCAGAATGATGTGTCAGGACGGCATATGGCTTCTTGACGACCCCACTTATTAACTCGCCTTCTCCAGCGGAGAAGGGGGACCGCTTGCGGTGGATGAGGAGAGCGAATCTTGCATATCGCAAATACGATAATGAACTCCTTGTTCTTACCGCAAACAAACTGTAATTTCGTTTTCATATAAACGATATACAGCCCTCGCTCTCCTCATCCACCGCAAACACTACTTGTTGCAAAATTAAAATTATTACTGCTTCGCGTTGCGGTCCCCCTTCCCCCCTGGGGAAGGCAGTGGTGCGCACCGCTTGATATCAAAGATATTATGTCGTACGCATATAACAAAAATAACAAAGAAAACGCAAGAAAACTGCGAAAGAAGATGACACCCGAGGAAAAGCATCTTTGGTATGATTTTCTAAAGGATCTCCCTTTTACAGTAAATCGACAAAAAATGATCGGTAACTATATTGTCGATTTCTTTATAGCAGAAAAAAGGATAGCAATAGAGCTTGACGGATCACAGCACACTCTTGAGGTAAAAAAAGAAGCAGATAACGAAAGAGATAAGGACTTATACAAGCTCGGGATAACGGTTTTGAGAATATCCAATTCTCTTTTAAACGAACGCTTTAATTATGTTTGTGATAAGATAATGAAATATTTAGAATAAACCCTTATTTCTGACACCCCTATCTCAAAAACCGAAAATTTGTTCGCATTTTTGTCAAAACCTATTGCAAAAGGGAAAAAAGTGTAGTATAATCAAGACAGAAAATTTGTTCGCATTACGAATAGGAGATAAAAAATGAAGAAAAGTGCAAAAGGAAATCCCCTGATGGTATCTGCCGATGCTGACAAGGCGGCGAAAAAGAAGGCGCTGGATACGGCTATTGCCCAGCTCGAGAGAGATTTCGGTCAGGGAACTATAATGAAGCTCGGAGAAAACTCCAAGATGCAGGTCGAGGCGGTCCCCACGGGCTCGCTTACACTTGACCTCGCGCTCGGTATCGGCGGACTTCCCCGCGGAAGAATAGTCGAGATATACGGTCCCGAATCCTCGGGTAAAAC
>JAZNZQ010000006.1:0-2013 GCA_045595035.1 Eubacteriales bacterium
CTTAAACATATTTTCATTCACTCCTAAAGTCAATATTTCAATATTCCACCGCGACATTTATGGATCGGTCGTATTTTTGAATCAGCCCACGTATCAAAGCTCATCATTTTATCTTCTTTCCGTCGGAGAATGCCGTACCGACCTTTTCGCCAAAATTCCAATATGCGTGTGTTGCGCCGTCGTAGATGATGGGATCGAGCTTCTTTGCGTCGATCATTCCCTTTTCGTCAAGAATGCTCTCCTCCGCAGAGATATTTACTATCTCACCGATGCAGATTCCGTCCTCGTTGAATTTTATAAGCTTGCACTCAATGCACAAGGGAAGCTCATCGATGACAGGCGCGTTAACGTACTCGCTCTTTTTCGCATGAAAGCCCGCACGTGCGAATTTGTCGGGGACATCATTTGCCGAAACGATACCAACGTAGTCACAGGGGACGAGCGTTCCGACCGTCGCAAAGCTGACCGTAAAGGCGCCTGTTTTCTTGATGTTTTTTGTTGTTTTATGATCATCCGCAAGGCAAAGCATCACCTGATCCGTATCGTAAACACCGCCCCAAGCCGCATTCATCGCATCGGGTGTGCCATTCTCATCATACGTGCCGACTATAAGCACGGGCATAGGATAAAGCCATGTTTTTGCTCCAAAATTTTTACACATAATATATTCCTCTCATTTCTGTAGTTTTTGTTTTCAACCGATTTTATTGTAGCATATATTTGAAATTTCTTCAAGGTCATCTTATGTCATACCCACATGCTTTTCGGAGTATACTTTACCCGAGGTGATAATATGAAAAGATCTATCGGACTCTCGGAATTCTTGGGCTTTGCCGTGACGTCGCTCGGCGGCACTCTTTTGCATTTTCTCTATGATTGGCTGGGCGAGGCAGCTTGGATAGCACCGCTTTCGGGCGTAAACGAATCGACCTGGGAGCACATGAAGCTCCTATTCTGGCCGATGTTTATCTTTGCCGTCGTGCAAAGCTTTTTCTTTCGAGAATATGGGGAATTTTGGTGTGTGAAGGCGCGCGGCATACTGCTCGGAATCACACTTATCCCCGTGATATTCTATACCTATAACGGCGCGGTCGGCCACTCTCCCGATTGGTTCAATATCGCCATTTTCTTTGTCTGCGCCGCTATCACTTATATATATGAAACACGCCTTTGGAAAAAAGAAGACCTCCCCTGCAAGAACCCAAAGCTTGCCATAGCCACACTTTGCATCATCGCTTTTCTTTTTGCGCTCTTCACGTTTGTGACCCCGGAGATAGGCATTTTCAAGGATCCCTTGACCGGAACTTACGGGGTGTGAGGAATTATGTTATCATAAGCATAAAGTTTTTATATTGAAGCGTGTGAGAAAGTATGTTATAATACAACTACAAGCATCAGCTTGAATAATTTTTCGGAGAGTGCTTTTTGAAAAACACCAACAAACAGGAGATTGTATTGTAAACGAGAGGTCCTGCAATACATTCTCGCAATCCTCTCGTACCTTGGACGTCACAACTATGAAAGGATCAAAAAAATGAAAAACTTGACGATACGACTTGAAACAGAAAAAGACTACAGAGCAGTAGAAGATCTCACGCGCGATGCATTTTGGAACGTCTACAAGCCGGGGGCTGACGAGCACTATTTCGTTCACATGATGAGAAGCCATCCCGATTTTATTCCCGAGCTTGCATTTGTGCTTGAGTGCGACGGCGAGATCATCGGAAACATCATGTACACGAAAGCATGGCTTGAGAGTGATGACGGAGAACGCAAGGAGATACTTTCCTTCGGTCCGCTTTGCGTTGCACCCGAGTACCAAAGGCAAAAACTCGGGAAGCTGCTCATCGAACATTCCTTTGAGGTAGCGAGAGGGATGGGCTATGACGTAAACATCAACTTCGGCAACCCGGGCAACTACGTCAGCCGCGGGTTCGTGAGCTGCAAAAAGAAAAATGTGAGCTTCGTGGTGGATGGCAATTTCCCGACGGCGCTTCTCGTTTGCGAGCTTGT
>JAZNZQ010000007.1:0-2005 GCA_045595035.1 Eubacteriales bacterium
CTGTGCGGCTCGTGCTTTGCGTATTCGCTCATTCCTACAGCGGCAAGCGCACCGTCCACTCTTTTTCTTATCTCGTCGCCGTCGATACCGAGATTCTCGGGGCCGAAGGCAACGTCCTCCTCGACGATAGTCGCAACGAGCTGGTTGTCGGGATTCTGGAATACCATTCCGATCTCTTTTCTGACCTCAAACATAGCATCTTCGGTGAAATCGGGAGCGCTGATATCCACACCGCCGACATATATCTTACCCGACGTGGGAGAGAGTATCATATTAAGCAGCTTTGCAAAGGTCGATTTTCCCGAGCCGTTATGCCCGATAAGTGCCACGTATTCGCCCGCATTTATCTCAAGTGAAACACCGCGAAGCACGGGCACGTCAGCACCGTCATCATCCTTGTAGCTGTAATGAAGATCAACTGTTTTTATATATGCTTCAGACATTTTTTATCCTTCCGAAACGATCATTTTTCGTTTGCTCCCACGGCACTCCATCTAACGCTCGCACCGCAAGGAAGCGCTCCACCGGTCTGTGTTACGGGCAATGCAAGCTCCATTGCATCGGAGCTGCCGCCGAATTTCGAGGTTATGTTCACATCGGCTATATATTTCATAGCAAGAGGCGAAAGCCCTGTCGTGTATGAATTTATCAAGAAAAAGAGGGGCTTGTCCGAGAGCAGCGTAGATGCAAGCGAAACGAGCTCGTCTATGCACTCCTCTATCTTCCATACCTCGCCCGAGGGACCGCGTCCGTAAGAAGGAGGGTCCATTATGACCGCATCGTACTTGTTTCCTCTTCTTATCTCACGCTCGACGAACTTCTTGCAGTCGTCAACGATGTATCTGACAGAATCGTCGGGCAATCCCGAGAGCTTCACATTCTCCTTCGCCTGTGCGACCATTCCCTTTGCCGCATCAACGTGACACACGAATGCACCCGCCTTTGCCGCAGCGACCGTAGCACCGCCTGTGTATGCGAAGAGGTTGAGTACCTTTATCTTTCTGCCCGAGGTCGCAATAAGCTTGGAAAACCAATCCCAGTTTGCCGCCTGCTCGGGAAAAAGTCCGGTATGCTTGAAACCCATAGGTCGTATGAGGAATTTGAGCTCTCCGTAGCTTATGTTCCACTGTTCGGGAAGCTTGTTGTTCTTCCATGCGCCGCCGCCCGCACTCGAGCGCTTGTATGTTGCATCCGCCTTGTTCCAAAGAGGATGCTTTTTCTTGCCGCGCCATATTATCTGCGGGTCGGGTCTGACGAGTATATATTTTCCCCAACGCTCGAGACGCTCTCCGTCCGAGGCATCGAGAAGCTCATAATCCTTCCAATTATCTGCACACCACATGATCTATCTCCTATTTGTTGAAGTATTTCTCTATTCTTGACGAGCCGCAATGTCCGTGGCATATTGCGAGTGCGAGCGCATCGGCGGTGTCGTCGGGCTTGGGCGGGTCTTTTAATCCAAGCATCGTCGTGACCATGCTTATAACCTGCTTTTTCTCGGCGCGTCCGTATCCGACTACCGACTGCTTGACCTGCAGCGGCGTATACTCGCATATCTCAATTCCCTTTTGTCTTGCAGCGAGAAGGATGACTCCTCGCGCCTCTGACACGATGATTCCCGTCTTTTGGTTCGTATTCCAGAAGATCTCCTCTATAGCCATAACAGAGGGGTTATATTTCTCAATAAGTTGCCTTATCCCCTCGTATACGGCGCAAAGGCGGTCCTCCACAGGTGTGTGTGCCGGAGTCTGGATAGAACCGAATCCGTGTATCTTGAACTTCGTTCCGTTGTATTCGAGCACGCCCCAACCTACGATGGCGATACCCGGGTCAATGCCCAAAATTATCATACTCCAACACCTCCCCATATTAAAATCTTAATTAAATTATATTATATCATATAATAGCAAAATAGTCAAAAGATTTTTGCAAATTTTTAGTATTGTTTTATTAGATTTATTATGTTATAATAATTATAATTAATTATTTTTGGGAAATTATGACT
>JAZNZQ010000008.1:0-3495 GCA_045595035.1 Eubacteriales bacterium
TTGCAACTAAGGTTCTGTCTGCGTGGGTAAGCCCCACTTGCCAATCACCAAGTTGCGGCCACTCGCTTATCCTCGCTGCATCCGACACAGTCGGCGCTCGGAACGCTCCCCCCCTCGTTTGCAACATATATTATGATATCACATTTTTTGGTGAATGTCAACCGAAAAAACGTTTTGAGAGATTTTTTGCACGTCAAGTTGCGACAAATCTTTCAAAAATGTTGCATTTTTCGCTTTTTGGGTGTATAATTGTGTAAACCAATTAAGGAGAAGATAGGATATGGAAAAGAGACGCCGCCGTATAGGCGACAGAAAAGACGGATACAGAATTCGCACACTTCCCCCTATGAGCAAGGTCTCCCCCTACATAATGAAGAAGCGCAACGACTCACAGAACCAATTCGAGGACAGCTTTGACGTCACCGAGGCGGAGAAGCTCTGCCGTGAAAAGGTAAAATCGGGCAAGCGTAATTTTACACTGCTTCACATTATCCTCGCGGCATACGTAAGGACGATATCCCAACGTCCCGGCATCAATAGATTCATTTCCGGACAGAAGGTATATGCGAGAAATAACATAGAGGTCGTTATGGCTGTCAAGAAGACTATGAATCTCGAGTCTCCCGACACTATGATAAAGGTCTATTTCGAGCCGACCGATACACTTGACGAGGTGTACGAAAAGTTTAATGCGGTCGTTATGCAGAATCTCGGTAACGACACCGAGAGCAGTTTTGACGAGACGGCGAAGATATTCAACTACATCCCCGGTCTTCTTCTCAAGTTTGCGGTATGGCTTCTCGGCTTCCTTGATTATTTCGGACTTATGCCGAAGGCGCTCTTAAAGGTCAGCCCCTTCCACGGCTCCATGATAATAACCAGCATGGGCTCGCTTGGCATCAAGCCGATATATCATCACCTTTACGATTTCGGAAACCTTCCCGCCTTCATTTCCTACGGAGCAAAGCGCAAGGCGTGTACAGTAGACTCCGAGGGCAACGTTAAAAAGAAGATAATGGTCGATTTCAAAATAGTGACCGACGAGCGTATTTGCGACGGATACTATTATGCATCGGCGTTCAAGATGTTCAAGAAGTGCGTTGAAGACCCGCACCGCCTCGAGATACCGCCCGAGAGCGTTATTCCCGACATAGATTAAGCTTTTGCAGAGTGCTGTATATCAGCGCTCTGTTTTTTTCTTCGCACTCGCAAAGCGGAAGTCGGAATTCCTCGGCGCAAAAGCCCATTTTTGCCATTGCCGTTTTTACCGGAATTGGGTTGACCTCAATAAATAGCGCGCTCATAAGCTCGGACAGTGATGCGGCAAGCTCGGCGCTCTCCCGCACCTTTCCCTCAAAAAAGAGACGGCAGATGTCGTGTATCTCGCGCGGCACGACGTTCGAGGCGACCGATATCACACCCGCACCGCCAAGCGCAAGAGTCGGTACGGTCATATCGTCGTTGCCGCTGTATACATCGAGCACATCCCCAAGCTCGGCTATGATTTTTGCCGTTTCGGAGATATTGCCCGCCGCATCCTTGAGGGCAACTATCCTTTCGTGCCCGGAAAGCTCGCGGAGTACAGAGAGGGGCAGATTTACGCCTGTGCGCGAGGGAACGTTGTAGAGTATTATCGGGACGCTCACGGCATCTGCGATGGCTCTGAAGCTTTTTATAAGTCCCTTCGGCGTGGCTTTGTTATAATAGGGCGTGACGGCGAGCAGAGCATCGGCACCCGCGTCTGCGGCAAAGCGTGACATCCGTATGGCGTGCGCGGTATCGTTGCTTCCTGTACCTGCGATGAGCGGCACTCTGCCCGCGACCGTTTTTACGGCAAATTCGATGCAAGCTTTGTGCTCGTCTTCCGAGAGGGTCGCGACCTCGCCCGTCGTACCGCAGATGACCAGCGCGTCGGTGCCGTTGCCTATTTGAAATTCTATATTCCATTCGAGTGCGTCGAAATCTATTTTTCCGCCCGAAAACGGAGTGACGAGCGCGGTCGCCGAGCCGCGAAATACCGTGTCCTTGAATTTACTCATATTTATCCCCCTAAAAAATAAAAAACTGTTGAAAGTGGCGCCGAAATGTAATATAATATAGATGTCTAACAATAACATTATATGAGGATTAACAATAGATGGCTACAAACGGTGTTATAACCAACGAGCGTCCTGCGACAGAGCTTCGCACAAAGGACTTTTTTTATGAGCTTCCCGAGTCACTTATAGCTCAACATCCTGCCGCAAAACGCGATGAGTCGCGCCTTATGGTGCTTGAGCGTGCGACGGGGGATATTTCGGACAGGCATTTTTACGATATAATCGATTATATAAAAGAGGGCGACGTGCTCGTGGTGAACGATTCAAAGGTCATTCCCGCGCGCATCTTTGGTGTACCTGAGAAGAATCCCGAATCGAGCGTGGAGCTTCTTCTTCTCCGTAACCGCGGCGAGTGCGAGTGGGAAACGCTCGTGCGCCCGGGAAAACGCGCGAAGATAGGTGCGAAGATATCCTTTGGCGACGGAATGCTTATGGGCGAGATAGTCGATATCGTCGAAGAGGGCAACCGCATAGTGAAGTTCACTTTTGACAGGGAAAAGTACACCAACGTCTTCGAGATATTGCACGAGATAGGCAGTATGCCGCTTCCGCCCTACATTACCGAGAAGCTTTCCGACAGAGAAAGGTATCAGACCGTGTATGCACGCGAGCCGGGTTCTGCCGCGGCACCCACAGCGGGACTTCATTTCACTCCCGAGCTGCTTGAAAGAATAAAGGCAAAGGGATGCGCCATCGCGCCCGTAATGCTTCACGTAGGGCTTGGCACCTTCCGTCCTGTCAAGGTCGAGCGTCTTGACGAGCACCATATGCACACCGAGTTTATTTCGGTATCGGAGGAGAGCGCACGCATCATAAACGAGCGCCGTGCTGCGGGCGGACGTATCATTGCCGTCGGCACCACCTCATGCCGTACGCTTGAAAGCATGACCGACGAATGCGGTGTGGTACATGCGGGCGAGGCAGATACGGGAATATTTATCTATCCCGGCTATAAATTCAAGGCGGTGGATGCGTTTATTACAAATTTCCATCTGCCCGAGAGCACGCTTCTTATGCTTATTTCCGCATTTTACGACAGAGAAAAGATACTCGAGGCGTACAGACACGCGGTCGAGGATGAATACCGATTCTTTTCATTCGGTGATGCAATGTTTATCATGTAAGAGGTAGTATGAAAAAGAAGATAATCGCCGTTGTCGGACCGACTGCAAGCGGCAAGACCGCCCTCTCGATCGCACTTGCGAAGGAGCTTGGCGGTGAGATAAGTCGGAGGCCAAGCGGTCTTAGGAAGACAATTAGGAAAACCAACTCCTTGGCTCACAGAACGACATGGCTACGATCCGACTTAAAAGAAGATAATCGCCGTTGTCGGACCGACTGCAAGCGGCAAGACCGCCCTCTCGATCGCACTTGCGAAGGAGCTTGGCGGTGAGAT
>JAZNZQ010000009.1:0-2888 GCA_045595035.1 Eubacteriales bacterium
GTATTTTATGGGAAGCGAGGATATTTTTTTGAACAGATCGTTTCGCATCATAAATACTGTTCCCTGAGAGAGCTTTGCCGACACTATTCCCTGAAAATAAGACAATATCGCGCTCACTCCGTACGCCGCGAGCATTATAAAAAGAAAGAAGAGGAGAGAGTCCATATCGACTGTAAGCTTTCCTTCGACAACAGTAAACGTATCTATTGCCTTTTGCTGAAAGAACGGACCGAAAAGATCGGTCAGAGTCACGACCACCATAAGGGACAGAAGCAGTACAAGAAGCGCTCCGTTACGGCCGATATACCGAAGAAGTCTTCCTATCGTACGCTTCATGTTTTTCGGTTTTTGAACGTTCATTCGCGCTCCCATGGGGCCTCCCGGTCCGCGGCCGCCTATGTGTACCATCGGACGGTCGGTGCGCGATTCGGGTGCTTTAGCTTGATTATTCAATTTCCGCACCTCCGTTCTTCATCTGAGATTCGTAAATATCACGGTATGTCTCGCTTATCCTCATAAGCTCATCGTGCGGCGCACAGTGCCTTATAGTGCCGTCCTCGATAACCGCTATTCGATCGGCGCTCTTCACCGAAGCGATTCGCTGAGCTATCATTACAACCGTCGTATCCGTCAGTTTTTCACGAAGAGAGGCCTGAAGCTTTGCCTCTGTTGCAAGGTCGAGAGCCGAGGTCGCGTCATCGAGAATAAGTATCTCAGGACGCCGCACAAGTGCTCTTGCTATTGACATTCTTTGCTTCTGTCCGCCCGAGAGCGATGCGCCCTTCTCCGCGATAAAGGTGTTGTACCCTTCGGAAAAACCCATTATAAATTCGCTCGCCTGAGCTGAGGATGCCGCCGCTTCTACCTCATCATCCGTAGCATCGGTTCGGCCCCATTTTATGTTGTTTGCAACCGTATCCGAGAAGAGCTCACTCTTTTGCATAACGAATCCGATCTTCTCACGAAGCTTTTTAATATCGTATTCCTTTATCGGTATACCGTCAATTTTGACCTCGCCCTCGCTCGCATCGTAAAACCTCGGTATGAGATTCACAAGCGAGGTCTTTCCGCTTCCGGTAGCACCTATTATGGCAAGCGTCTCCCCCTTCATTATATCAAGGTCGATGTCATGAAGCACGGGACGTCCTACGGTGCCGGGGTATCTGAATCCAACGCCCTTCATTGATATTATGGGAGTGGAGCCGTTCAGCGTCTTGCCCGAAGAGGATCCGCCTACGATAACGCTCTTTGCATCGAGGACCTCGTTAATACGTTTTCCCGAAGCTATCGCACGGGAGACCGACTGGAATATCATAGTTACGTTCATGACCGACATTATAACTGTCGTGACATAGTTTACAGCCGCCATGACCGTACCTGTCGTCATTCCCGCAAGTCCCGCTGAGACACTCGAGCCGCCGATATATATTATTGCTATGATCGAAAAGTTCTGTACTATATGAAGCACGGGAGTTATTATTGCCATAAGCTTGAGCACGCGGTAATTTATCGAGCGAAGACCGTCGTTTGCCGCACCGAAGCGCTTGTTTTCATAATCCTCTCTGACATACGCTTTTACGACTCTGGCGCCGCTTACGTTTTCCTGTACGACAGAATTCACTCCGTCAAGCTTATCCTGCACGATACTGTACATGGGTATGGCGCGAGAGAGCACCAGCACCAAGGTCAGAAGCAATATCGGCAGAGCGAGGGCAAGGACCGCACCGAAGCTTACGTCAAGCGAAAGAAGCATTATCGAGCCGCCTATAAGAAACATGGGCGCACGGACAAACATACGAAGAATCATTTCAATAAATTCGACCATCATACTTATATCGTTAGTCATTCTTGTTACAAGAGAGCCGGTGGTGAATCTATCGGTCTGCTCTATTGAGAGTGACATAACGCGGCGGTACGCATCGCAACGAAGGTCATGTCCGAAGCCCTGGGCCGCGCGAGCCGCGGTATAAGCACACATCGTACCGAAAAATCCGCCGAAAAGCACTATAATAAGCATAAGCAGACCAAAGCTTATGATAATATGTAACTGCGTGTATCCGTCCGCGCCGTATAGCAGATCCATTATTCCCTTTGCCAAGGGAGATTCCCCTATCTTAGAAAGTCCGCCCTCTGCAATTCCGTAGTCTACAATAAATGACATAAGATACGGCAGACACAGGTCAGCGGCGACCTCACCTATCATAAGAAGCGGCGATATCACCGCAAAAAACAGATAGGGCTTTAAATATTTTGCAAGCTTCATAGTTTTCTGTTGTTCTCCTTTGCGTTCTTTTTGCTTACATTATCTCGTATACGCATGAGCAGATCTATGAGCGTCTCCTGCTCCTTTGCCGATATTTTTTTAATAAGATTTTGGTCAAGCGAGCGCACCTCACGCCTGAAACGCTCGTCAAAATCTCGCCCCGCATCTGTCAGGTACACGCGAACACTGCGCATGTCATCGGGGTCGTTCTTGCGAAGAATAAATCCTTCATCTTCCAATCCGCGCAACGCCACGCTTATAGTCGGAGCTTTCATATTTGTCTCTCTTACAATATCCTGTTGCGTTATTCCATCTCCGTGAGATAGCATTCGCATTATAAACCTACAGCTGTTTTGAGTCATCGGATGTCCCGCGGGAAGACGCTCTCTCATCCTCTCATCAAACATTCTTGATATTTGATTTATAAGCATCGGCGGAGTCGGTCTCACACGGCACTCTTTTTCATTCATATTTCTCCTCCAAAATAGTTAGTTTGCTAAATAATTATATATCAAAAGACAAAAAATGTCAACAAAGCAAAGCAAAAAAATGGGTTTATCAAGTAATTTTGTTAGACATAAAAAGAAGCGCTCGGCACAAATTATATATGTGTTATAAAACACGA
>JAZNZQ010000010.1:0-15818 GCA_045595035.1 Eubacteriales bacterium
GTATGGATGCATTCCTTTTGACCGACGGAATTATTAACGTAAAGAATGTTGATATCTCTGTGTTCAAAAACGGCTCTTTTGAGAAGCTTGAAGAATATCTTGATACATTATAAAACGGAGGTTTATGCATGGCCGAGCTGAAAAGTGTCATAGCAAAAAATATTTCACGGTTGCGCACATCGCGCGGTATGACTCAGCTTGAGCTTGCCGAAGAATTGCATTATTCCGACAAAGCAATATCAAAGTGGGAACGCGGCGAATCGATTCCCGAGATATCCACATTGTTAGCAATAGCTAAGCTGTTCGGTGTCAGTATTGATTCTCTTGTCTCGGATGAAAATGTTTCAACCGATATCAAAACGGTCGTTGAACACGAAGATGATTCCGATCGTAAAAAAAGAAACAGAGCCATTATTTGCGCGATGAGCATACTTATCGTTTGGTTTGTCGCATTGCTTATATTCGTTCTTTTTGATGTGATATCAAGTACGTCGTCCATTCATTGGGTCTCGCTTCTGTATGCCTTGCCTGCTACGATGCTGCTCTGGCTTATATTTAACTCCCTTTGGTTTAACAGGCGGCGTAATTATCTTATCATATCACTTATGATGTGGACCCTCATTGCCGCCGTTCATATCAATGCACTTGTGATTGGGTGCAGCATTTGGCAGTTTTATCTTCTCGGTATTCCCGGACAGATAGTAATTTTTCTCTGGTCCGGACTGAAAAAACGTTGAAATATTCGAAAAATCCCGATTCTACTGCTGGTAGAGTCGGGACTTTTTTAGTTCTACTTCGAGTCGACAGTGCCGTGGAGAAAAGTAGGTTGATAAAACAAGAGTATGAGCGTACAATTAGAGCATATTTAAAAGAAAGGCAGGCCCATATGAATACAAAGAAAATTAAGATAGTATCAGATTCATCCTGCGATGTATTGGAGCTTGAGGGAATAAGCTTTGAATCCGCGCCGCTTAAAATAATTACAAACGTAAAGGAATATATCGATGATACCTCGCTTGACGTTGCCGCTATGGTAAATGATCTTGCTCATTATAACGGACGCTCATCTACCTCTTGTCCCAACGTAAACGATTGGCTATCTGCATTCGGAGACGCTGAGGAGATATATTGCTTTACAATGACTTCGGCACTTTCGGGGACGTACAACTCGGCGATGCTTGCAAAACGATTCTATGAGACAGAGCATCCCGACAGGCGCGTCCTCGTATTTGATTCACTCAGCACAGGACCTGAAATAGGACTTCTTATCGATAAGACAAAAGAGCTTATTTTTGCGGGAGAGGACTTTGACGCGATATCAAAAAAGCTGTCGCGTTATTCAAAGAAAACCGGACTTATTTTTGTTCTTGAATCAATGAAAAATCTCGCAAACAACGGTCGGGTCAACCCAATCGTCGCAAAGATAGCCGGTACGTTCGGTATTCGCCTTGTTGCAAAGGCGAGCGATAAAGGCGATGTAGAACCTCTTGCAAAATGCCGCGGAGAAAAGAAGGCACTTGATTGCGTGGTCGGATATCTGCGTGAAAACGGACTAAAAGAGGGAAAGGTAAAGATCTCTCACTGCTTGAACGAAAGCTGCGCCGAGATACTCGCATACAAGATAAAGAAAGAGTTTAAGGATGTCAGCATTGAGATAGACAGATGCCGCGGACTTTGCAGCTTTTATGCCGAGATAGGCGGGATCCTTGTAGGTTTTGAAAAAAGATAAAAATTAAACATATTTTAACAAAAAATAAATATTATGTGGTATAATATATATATATCCGGTAGTGTTTGTTTGAGGTGAAATATGAAGATACTTTTTGTGATTTTGCTTGGATATCTGCTTGGTTCACTCAGCCCGTCCGCGCTTATTGGAAAAATTAAAAATGTGGACTTAAAAAAAGAGGGAACAAAGAACCTTGGAGCAAGTAATACTATGTTTATCTTCGGTAAGCTGTACGGCGCGCTTGTCATGGTCTTTGACATAGCAAAGTCATATATAGCCGTAAAAATTGCCGAAATAATGTTGCCCGCGCTTTCCTTTGCAGGAATACTTGCAGGCGGTGCATCGGTCGTTGGTCACGTTTATCCGTTCTATTTGAGATTCAAGGGAGGCAAGGGACTTGCTTCTTACGGCGGCATGATACTCGCGCTCGATCCCGCTTTGTTTATGTTGCTTTTGTCAATTTCGCTTGTGATTATGTTTATTGTTAACTACGGCGTTGCGGTGCCTATGAGTGCGGGAGTTTTGTTTCCGATACTTTATGCAAGGGAGCATGACACGGTCTCTGTCGTGATTGCCGTGCTTGTCAGTCTGCTTATTCTTTTAAAGCATGCTCCAAACGTGGGAAAAGCCAAACGCGGAGAAGACGTCAAGGTCAGAGAATTTATCAGATCAAAATGAAAATGAGCCGTATCGGCTCATTTTTTTATAATACGTATAAACCATTTGATGTCATCCTTTGAGATGCATCCCGAGAAACGGGCAAATAAAAAATATATAAGCACGGTAAGAAAAATACAAACAAAAAGCTCGAATGAAGATGACAAATGCGGAAAATGAAACAACATCGAAAAGATCTTTACGCAGGATGTCGCACCCGATATGCAAAGAAGAGGCCCGAAAATAAACCTGATGATTTTTAAATCAAAGCTTTGTTTTAAAATGAGACGTGATATACCAAGTGCGGCGTTGACCGTCTCGCATATAAATATCAGCGCAATGTATCCCGATATACCAAACGGCGGGAGCAATAGCATAACAAGTATGACTCCGAGAGCCGAATCAATTATGTTTACATTCATCGTGTAAACCTGCTCCCCGAGTCCCTTAAGAATAGCATCGGTCGTTGTATCCATATACATTATCGGAACAAGCGGAGCGATTATACGAATATATCTTCCTGCTTCCGTGCTGTCATATATAAAAATGCCGAATTCTCCCGAAAAGCAAATGAGTGTGCCGGCTACCCCGATAGAGAATATAAGAGAAAGCTGAAAAACACGCGAGAGGATATAACTTATTTCAGTATTATTGTTTCTTACCTTACATTCCGTGAGCTCGGGGACAAGCAACGATGAAAACGAAGTGATTATTGCAGAAGGGAAAAGAATTATCGGTAATACCATGCTGTGTAATATCCCGTATGCCGCAAGAGACCGCTCTCTTGTAGAGCCGCTCAATTCAAGACCTTTCGGAATGAGTATGTGCTCTATAGTGGAAAGTCCCGAGCGTGCATATGAGCTGAATGCCGTGGGTAAAGCTATGCCCAACAGCTTTCTCGTGATGTATTTGTTTTTTTTGATCTTTGCTTTAATATGTTTTTTTGTGTCTATAATATATTCCGTGTATACAAAAACAAAAGAACATATCTCCGCTACTGCGCCGCTTGCAACGATGGCAATACAAGTTCCCTCTATCGTGTCGGGCGCGAGGACGCTCAGTAAATATACCGTTAAGGTTATTTTTATGCCTTGCTCGAAGATCTGCGCCGCCGCATTCTTATATACTCTCCGCATGGCGGTAAAGTATCCGTTCATTGCCGATGACGTGGATATCAACGGAAGTGTAATTGCGAAAAGACGAAGCGGAATTATCGTTCTCTCATCCCTTAAGATCTGAGCACCTATCGGTGCCGCCAAAGATAAAAGCAAGATTGCGGAAGCACCGCCGAAAGAGATACTGTATACAAAGCATTTTTTCATTGCTTCTTTTATCTCTGACGGATCATTCTTTCCAAGCGCGGCAGAGGTAAGCTTTGTTGCCGCGATAGATATTCCCGATGTGGCAAGGGTCAGCGCAAATGAATACACGCTTCCGATAAGGGAAAACAGTCCCATTCCTTCGGCACCTATTTTGTTTGATATGTAAACGTTGAAACCTACGCTTACTGCACGAAGCATCAATGATGCACAGGTGAGTATCAATGCGTTTATGACAAGTTGTTTAAGCTTTTTCATTTTTACCTCTCTTTCGCTATTTATATTTGTATGTTTTTTCCAAAAAATATATGTAACCGAGCAAAGAAAGAACAAAAATCATAAAAACTATTTACAAAAAAAGATTTTTTTGTTATAATTATTATGTAAGATCATCCAAAGAAAGGCAGGGATTAAATTTGACAAATAATTTGGTTATTACTATCGGAAGACAGTTCGGAAGTGACGGACGTAAGATAGGAGAGAGAGTTGCAGAGCTGCTTGGCATAAAGTATTACGATAAAGAGCTTATCGTGCTTGCCGCAAAGAAGAGCGGTATCAACCTCGAGCTTCTTGACACTATAGATGAAAAGGCGACCAACAGCTTGCTTTATACTCTTGCTATGGGCTCGTCCATATACGGCGGAAGCACAAATGTCGGTTACGATATTCCGATAAATGACAAGCTCTTTTTGACACAGTCTGAAATTATTAAGGAGCTTGCGGACGAAGGGCCCTGTGTTATTGTCGGAAGAAGTGCGGACTACGTGCTTCGTGATCATCCGTGCCATCTCGCTGTATTCGTTTACGCTGACACAAAGTCGAGGATCGCACGTGTTGCGGAGCGTAACGGTATCGGGCAGAATGCGGCAAAGGATCTTGTCAACAAGACAGACAAGCGCCGTGCTAACTACTATAACTTCTACACAGGTCGCAAGTGGGGACAGCACGAAAATTACGATCTTTGCATTGACAGTGATATGCTTGGTACAGAGGGCGCTGCACAGATGATCGCCCAGGCGGCAAAGATATTTATGGAAAAGAATAAAGCTTAACGATGAATTATTTTAAAACGGATGTTGCTTTGCAACATCCGTTTTTTTTAATCATTTTCAAACCAAACACAGAAAAAATGACACTATATATAGTTGAGTGCGTTAACCATAAGTTGATTGACATTCATTTATGTATCGTGAGATAATACTTATGAAGAAAACGTTTGGGAGAGAAAAATGGCTAAAGACAAGAAAAAAGTATCGTTTAAAAGAACTGTATCAAACAACATGTTTGCAGTTTCTGAAATTTGGCGGGCATCTCCGTTTTATCTTATCGTATATCTGGGGTCATCATTTATATACGGAACGCTGGATTTTTTATCCGAGAGCTATCTGCTTCGAAAGGTGTTAAACGGAATAAACGTCGGTGAGCGCTTTTTTGAGCTTGTACGATATATTGTACTTGTCGGCGCAGCATCTATCTTTTTCAATCTTATAATGAATTGGTTTTGGCAAGTGGAATCTCAAAAGCATTACCATAAGATATGGGTAAGTATTGAAAAGCGCTTGTTTAAAAAGTCTGCCGAAGTCGAGCTTGCCTGCTATGAAAACCCAGCGTTTTATGACAGATACGTAAAAGCAATGGATGAAGCGTATCACAGAATGATGAAGGTTATGTACACCTTCGACAATCTTATAAACAAACTCGTATCACTCACGGCAAATTCTCTTCTTCTTTTCTTTATCGATCCCTGGCTGATCCTCTTCGGACTGTTTCCGCTCTTACTCGGTTTTTTCAAACGACGTGAGAACGTTGTCGAGCACGAATGGCAGAGCGCAAAAAAGCCGCTGAACAGACGGGCAGCATATGTCCGTAGGACCTTTTATCTCAATGAATATTCAAAAGAGATGCGTGTAGGCGGAATGTATAAAAACATGCTTCGCGATCTTGTATCTACATATGAGGAATATAAAAAGCTTGCAAAAAAATTCGGATTTAAAAAGGCAATATACGGCTTTATTCGTAATATGGGGCTGGAGGTCATCACGATACTCGGCGCTACTTTTTACGCGGTTTGGAGCGCTATGTACATCGGTCCCGAAAACGGCGGCATGATGATAGGGGACTGCATTGTGGTCCTGAATTCCATAGGAACTATATCATACTGTCTAAATGATCTTGTACAGAACTTTGCGGAATTCGGAGAACATGCGCTTTTTCTTGAGGATGTTCGATTTTTCCTTGATTACGAGCCGAAGATCGAGGGCGGCAACGAGATAGCACCGAACGAGAGCAAAGACCTTGAGGTGAAGCGACTCTGCTTCAGATATGAAGGTGCTGAAGAAGACACGCTCAAGGATATAAGCTTCACAATAAAAAAGGGAGAACGTGTTGCTCTTGTCGGCAGTAACGGCTCGGGCAAAACAACACTTGTGAAGCTTTTGCTCCGTTTGTATGATGCTGATTCCGGGGAGATAACACTTGACGGCAAGAATATAAAAGAGTTTACCCTTGATTCTTATCGCGGTTCCTTTTCAACGGTTATGCAGGATTTTAAAATGTTTTCTATGAGTGTAAAGGAGAACGTACTGCTCCGTCCAACAAAGGACGGCGATGATGAACTTGTAAAAGAAGCGCTTATACGGAGCGGAGCATACGATAAGATAAGCAAATTCGATAAGGGGCTCGATACGATTCTTACCCGCGAATTTGACGATAAGGGAGAGAATCTCTCTGTCGGTGAAGCCCAAAAGCTATCCCTCGCTCGGATATTCGCAGATAAAACACCTTTTGTGATACTTGACGAACCCTCAAGTGCGCTCGACCCTATAGCAGAATACAAAATGTTTGAAAACATGATGCAAGCGACCGAAGGAAGAAGCGTCATATTTATTTCTCACCGTCTTTGTTCTGCAGTCCTTGCCGACAAGGTTCTGCTTATGGACAAAGGCAGGATAGTCGAGAGCGGAACTCATACACAGCTAATGGAGAAAAACGGCAAATATGCCGCAATGTTTAAACTCCAAGCTGAAAAGTATCTTGGAAGCGGGGAGGGAGAAGATGAGTAAGGGAAGAAAAAAACAAAGGATATCAAACGTAATTAAAAATAATATATTTATGCTTCGCGCCGTAGCCAAGCATACACCGGACTTTTTCTGGTGGATGATCATTCATGAGCTGTCGTGGTCGGTCATGGCGTCGGTTACCGCGCTCTTTAGCTTTAATTTGCTAAATACCGTAAGCGATGGGACTGACTTCCTGTACGCCGCAACGCTTATAGGTCTTCAAGCGCTGTTTTATTTATTGGTCTATGCATATGACAAGGCATATAAGCAGATGAGATACCCGATACTTTGTCAAAAACTTCACTTAAAGATGCACGAGGAGCTTTTTGAAAAGGCGCGTTCACTTGATCTTTCATGCTTCGACGATCCCGAATTTTACAACGATTTCGTTTGGGCGATGGATCAATCTGATAAAAAAGCGATAAAAGTGCTCGAGGATACGGGAAGATTTATTAGCCGAATAATTGCTTCGGGAACACTTTTCAGTCTGATTGCTTCGGTCGACGCATGGATAGCGATAATACTCTTTGTATCATCCTGTATAACCATTGCATGCCGTCTTGTCGCAAACAAAATAGAGTATCGACACGACAAGGATAACAATCCGCTTTGGAGAAAGAAAAACTACATAAACCGCGTTTATCATCTTGCAGATCATGCAAAAGAGCTTCGAGTCAGCCGTGCTGATGAGCTTCTTATGCGAGATTACGATAAAAACGCAGAGAAGATCATTTCGAATAATTTGAAATACGGAAAGATATATTTTCTTTTATACAGTATCGGCTGGGGTGCTGTCGGAAACTTAACATTCTATGCAATACTCATTTATCTGCTGTGTCTTCTTTTTTGGGGCGATGCATCCGTGGGCGCGTTTGCGGCAACCTTTGGTGTTATATCAAAGGTCCGTTGGAATCTCAGCGATATGATAGCTCGTATCACTGCTTTTGGCAAATATTCGCTTTATATTGAAAAATACAGAGAATTTCTGCGTTATACATCAAAGATTACAAAGGGAGACAGAATAATACCTCCTTTTGAATATTTGGAATTTAAAAACGTCAGCTTTTCGTACGATTTTTCGGGTAATGTAAAATACGGCTTTCATGATGAAGACCATGCAGTCCCAAAGAGTATGGATGAAAAGAGGGAAGTGCTAAAAAATGTGAATATAACGGTAAGAGCAGGAGAGAAGATCGCGATCGTCGGATATAACGGTGCAGGAAAGACAACGCTTATTAAGCTTATGATGCGCTTGTATGACCCGAGCGAAGGGGAGATACTGTATAACGGAATAAATATAAAAGATTTCGATCCCGACAAATACCGCGAGCGCATTGGTGCAGTCTTTCAGGACTTTAGAATATTTGCCGCGAGCATTGCCGAGAACGTTATGCACGGTGAGTATAATGAATCAAGGGATAAAGAATGCGTTGAGCAAGCCCTTGAAATGTCCGACTTTACTTCTAAGCTTAGCTCCCTGTCCGATGGAATAGATACTCAACTGACACGTGAATTTGATGACAAGGGGACAAATCTTTCGGGCGGTGAATCGCAGAAGGTCGCCATAGCCCGTGTATTTGCGAGGGATTATCCTATTGTTATAATGGATGAACCCTCAAGCGCGCTCGATCCCATGGCTGAGTACAATCTTAACCGATCAATACTCACTAACACAAAATATAAGACGGTCATATTTATTTCTCACAGACTCTCGACCACGCGCGTAGCCGACAAGATATATATGTTTGACTCAGGAGCTCTTATCGAAGAAGGCAGTCACGAAGAACTTTTGAGAATCAATGGCAAGTATGCGGAAATGTTTAGAGTCCAGTCGGAAAAATATAAAAATGGTTGCACAAGAACGGTATAATGCTAACAGCGCTGAGATTTTTCTCGGCGCTGTTGTTTTTTTGTTCATTCAATGATATAATATAATAAAATACTGTTATAGGAGTTATTATGAAAAAAATAAGCGTTTTAGGTGCGGGAACATGGGGGACAGCGCTCTCTAAAATACTTTCATGTGCGGGACATACAATTACACTTTGGTCTGCTATCGAAAGTGAAATAGATGAGCTTGCTTCAACACACATTCATAAGAATCTGCCCGGGATGATCCTCCCAGAAGATATAAAGCTTACTAAAGATATAGAGGAAGCTTGTGTTGCGGCAGAGTTTATCATACTTGCCGTGCCGTCGCCCTATGTAAGGCAGACTGCAAAGCGCATGAGCACTTACATAAAAAAAGAACAAATTATAATTGACGTTGCAAAGGGAATCGAGTCCGATACGCTTATGATGCTCTCCGAGGTCATAAAGAGCGAGATCGGCGAAGATAAAAATGTAGTTGCTCTCTCGGGTCCGACTCACGCCGAGGAGGTCGCACTCAACATGCCGACGACAATAGTGTCCGCCGCAGAGGATGAAAAGATTGCCGTAAGTGTAGCCGAGCTTTTTGAAGGAACCTGCATCCGCGCATATACAAACTCGGATATAAAGGGTGTCGAGCTTTGCGGGGCACTTAAGAATATAGTCGCACTTGCGGCGGGTACATCTGACGGACTTGGATACGGTGACAATATCAAGGTCGCGATAATAACTCGCGGTATTGCCGAGATACAACGTCTCGGTGTTGCGATGGGATGTGATCTGCAGACCTTTGGAGGGCTTGCGGGAATAGGAGACCTTATCGTGACCGCAACCAGCCGCCACAGCCGAAACAACCGCGCGGGCTATCTTATCGGCAAGGGATATAGTGCAGACGAAGCAAAAAAAGAGGTTGGAATGGTAGTCGAGGGAATAAATGCGCTCCCTGCGGCAATAAAGCTTTCTGAAAAATATAATATTGAGCTTCCGATAATATCGGCGGTCAATGACGTTGTTAACGGAGGTATGAGCGCATCCGAAATGACGGCAAAGCTTATGAACCGCGACCGAAAATCCGAGATCAATTTCAAAATATAAAAAAGGAGGATCGCAATGAACCGCAAGACTATTGTTAAAACAGCATTCATGTCGATCCTCTTTGCTCTTTTATTTGCATTACTTACAAAAGGGATCATATATTTCACGGGAGATATAGTATCGCTCTTTGATGATACGGTTGGCGAAATTCTTTGTGCGTGGAAGAATGCCGTGGTAAGCTTTTCTCTTCCTATAACGCTTGCGTGCGGAACCATTTTTGCAGTTACGGTGGGTTTTTTATTAAGGTCTATGAAAGGGAAAAGCGCTTTCGTTAAACTTTTGCTTGTGGTTTTAATGATCGTGTGCGCTATCGTGATCGTAGTTTCTTCGATTGCCCTTATGCTTTACACATGCCGTATTAACCAAGTTCCGTTTTCCGTATTCTTTGACATAGTTTTCGACCTTGTCAAAATGCTGTAGGGAGGCGCATATGAAAAGGTTTTTGATTATTCTTGTATGTTTTTTACTTCTAACCTCTTGCACGGCAGACGTTGCCGAGCATACCGACACCTGGACTGTCGGTTTTTCATCTGCAGAGCTTATTCCCGAAGACAGCGACCTTAACCGTTACTTTATCGCGGGATACAAAAACGATAACAATGCGACCGGTGTTCTTGACTATCAAAGGGTAAAATCGCTTTATCTGAAAGCGGACGGAGGAGAGCTTCTCTTGATCGTTGTCGATTGTGTCGGGCTTTCATCGGGAGATATAGCAAAGATGAAAAATGAGCTTCCCGCTGATCTGAGGAAGATCGCGCACGTCGTATCAACGCATACGCATGCGGGTATAGATACTCTTGGTCTTTGGGGGTCGCTTGCACTCGATGGCAAGGATGCTGAGTTTATGGGTCAGCTTTATGAAAAATCTGCCACGACTGCGATAGAAGCGTACAAAAATGCAAAGGAAGGGAAGCTATATTACGGCTCCTCAGATAAGGGAATAGAAAAGCTTTTGTATGATTCGCGCACACCAAACGTATACGATACAAAGCTTCACCAAATATATTTCAAGCCGAATGACGGAACGTCGGGTGTGAGAGTATTCAACTATGCTGCGCACGCCGAGTCGCTGCGTGGGGATAATTCAAAAATAAGCGCTGATTTTCCTAGATATCTTGCCGATGCGATAAAACGTGAGACCGGTGATGATTCTGTCTTTATGCCCGCTGCTATAGGCGGACTGATTATGACAAAACGCTTGACGGATGAGAAGGGGCGTGAGTATCCCGTCACCGAAAACGTTGTCAAAACAGGAGAGCTGTTGGCGGATTGTGCTCTCTCTATGGATAATATGACCGAGCTTTCACCGAATCTGACATCTGTTTTCAAAGGATTTGAGATACCGCTTGATAACCGCGTGTTCGTGACCTTTGGCGCGCTCGGAATACTTAACAATAAGATCGTGCGCTCGGGTATGGGCGAATACGGGCTTTCGGTAAAAACCTCGGTTGGGCTTATATCTTTGGGCGAGATCTCTATTGCCTGTGTGCCGGGCGAGATATTTCCCGAGCTTGTCTACGGAGAAGCAGAAAAACTCGGTGTCGGCAATACTCTATCCGACATTTTCGGAGAGGATGTTCTCATTGTCGGACTTTTTGACGATGAGGTCGGATATATCGTGCCGCCGTCCGATTTTCGTCTAAGTAGCAGTGCACCGTATCTTGATACCGAAAAGGATGAGCGCGGTGAAAACCATTACGAAGAGACGAATTCGCTCGGACCTGAATGCGCTGAATGTATCATAAAAGCTTTTGAAGATATCAAACAAAAAATTTCTTAAAATTGCCAATAATATTTTCTTTGTCTGTGACAATAATAATATCAGAGCACGCGAGTATGCGTACTCAATTAATATAGATTTGAATATATCGATATGATTGTTCAGAACAGGAGAAAATAAAATGGCAAGTAATAAGAAGCTTGTTCCCAAGGCGAAGGACGCTCTTGATAAGTTTAAGATGGAAGCCGCAAACGAAGTCGGCGTAACACTCAACCAGGGTTATAACGGTGACCTCACATCCAAGCAGGCAGGTTCCATCGGTGGCCAGATGGTCAAGAAGATGGTCGAGAAGTACGAGAACGATATCGCTACAAAATAACTTGTATCTGTAAATTGACAAGGGACGGAGTTTTTCTCCGTCCTTTGTTCGTTTTGCTTGAAAAAGAAGCGTTAATGTGATAAAATAATAAAAAGTGATACATTAAGGAGGTAATTATGGAAACCTTAGAGAGCTTATATGAAAGATGCAAAAGCTGTGCCGCATGTCCGCTTCACGAAACGCGCACAAATTGCGTTTTCGGTGACGGCTCGACGTCGGCTCGACTTATGTTTGTAGGTGAAGCGCCCGGTGAGAAGGAGGACCTTTCGGGAGTGCCTTTCGTAGGTGCGGCGGGACAGCTTCTTAATAAATATCTTGAGGTGGTCGGTATCGACCGTTCGGACGTTTACATAGCAAACATTCTCAAGTGCCGTCCGCCCAAGAACCGCGATCCGCTCCCTGCAGAGGAGGATGCCTGCATCGGATATCTCCGTGAGCAGGTCAAGCTTATTCGCCCGAAGATGATAGTTTGTCTCGGACGTATCTCGGCAATGCGACTCATCAAGCCCGATTTCAAGATCACAAAAGAGCACGGACAGTGGTTTGAGAAAAACGGCTTTCTTATCGGGGCAGTATATCATCCCGCGCTTCTTCTCCGCGACCCGAGAAAGAAGGAAGAGATGCTTGTCGATATGAAGGCAATAAAGGCAAAGCTTGACGAGCTTGAGGGAGTGAACAGATGAATTTTTCGGCACTTCTCGGCACCGTTGCAACTATTTTTCTTATTCTTGCCTCTGGTTTTGTATTAAGAAAATTAAATATCATAGACGATGTGTTTTCAAAAGGCCTCTCTACACTTATACTTAAGCTCGGTCAGCCCTTTATGCTTATAAACTCGCTTATAAAATGCGAGTATTCGGCAGAGAATCTTAAGCTTGGCTTTATCGTTCTTGCACTCAGCATTGCCATGCATATTGGAATGGCTGTGTATTCCTATCTTGCGGTCTTCAAATACAAGCGTCTTGATGAGCGTAAGATCTCCGAGTTTGCGATAATATTTTCGAATTGCGGATTTATCGGAATACCGATCGCAGAGTCTCTTTTCGGACCGATCGGCGGATTCTTGTGCGCGTTTTACTGTGTACCGTTCCAAATATTTGTTTGGACCTGGGGCATTGTAATACTTGCAAGAAAAAGGGAAGACATCAAGATAAAGCTTAAAAGTATCTTTGTTAATTTCGGTTCTGTCCCGAGCGTTATAGGAATCGCATTATACGCCTCTACCTTACAGATGCCCGATTTTCTTATAAGCTTTACAGGGTATCTCGGTTCACTCTGCACACCGATATCGCTCCTTATAACCGGAGCACTTATTGCCAAGTGCACACCGAAGGAGCTTTTTGCAGATCCGAAAATATACTATACCTGTTTTCATAAGCTCTTGCTTTTGCCCGCGGTCACCTCTCTTGTGCTCACCCTTATAGGTCTTAGTGAGATGCTTATCGTGTTCGGTACGCTTATGGCTGCGATGCCTTGTGCTTCGGTCGTTACAATGCTTTGTGAGCTTCATACGATAAAACCGCGATATGCGGCAACATGTGTCGGGGTATCATCGCTCATCTCGGTCGTAACGATACCTCTCGCGGTCAAATTTGCACAAATGTTGGTAGGTTTTGTAAGATGAAAAACAAAAAGGTCTATCTTATACTCTCGGTCATTGCCTGCGCTCTTCTTATGTGCATAGTCGACGGCGTGATAAAACCGCATTATTTTGTAAAATCCGCGATAAAGCTTGTGCTTTTTCTTATCGTGCCGCTTCTTTATTTTATTATAAATAAAGGTGAACTCAAAAGCTTTAAAAGCTTATTCAAAGCAAAAACAAAGACGATTCTTTTTGCGCTTGGCTTTGGTGTTCTCACTTATGGCGCGATCGTAGGCGCGTATATGCTTCTGCGCTCCTCGTTTGATTTTTCGGGAATTGCAGGGAAGCTTACCGAAAATGCGGGTGTGAGCGCGGGGAACTTCTTGTATGTTTCGCTTTACATATCATTCGTAAACTCGTTTTTTGAGGAATTCTTCTTCCGCGGATTTGCATTTATTACGCTTAAGTCGGTGTCGACAAGAAGACTTGCATATATCTTCAGCGCGGCGGCGTTCGCTCTCTATCATGCAGGGATGACTGCGGGATATTATGGTATTGGAGTCTTTCTTTTGCTTCTTGCGGCTCTTTTTGCGGCGGGAATTATGTTCAACCTTATCAATGAGAAAAGTAAAAGCATATATCCCTCGTGGCTTGTTCACATGTTTGCGAATTTCGCAATAAATACGGTTGGATTTATTCTGTTTGGAATTATCTAAAAAAAGCCACATATGTGGCTTTTTTCAATTCACGGTTGATTTTGTAAAATGCATATGCATTGAAATCAAACCTTCTTTATGGTATCATATAAAAAAACAAGGAGAAGAAGTATGGGTGCCGAAATTATAGGAGAAAGGATTGCAGAACTGCGTAGAAAAGAGGGGATAAAGCAGGAAATACTCGCACAATATGTCGGTGTAAGCGTACAGGCGGTCTCGAAATGGGAGAACGGCGGTGTTCCCGACATTTATCTTTTGCCTAAGATCGCTGATTATTTCGGTATCACAATAGACTCACTTTTCGGGCGTGAGAAAGAGGATAGCCGGGACCCGCTTGATGAATTATTATGTGAGATTTCGAAAAGGGAAGCGGAAGAAAGGTTCAAAGATGCGTTTGAGCTTTGCTGGAAAATAGAGTATATGCTGACAGGAAAACTCGATGAGCTGAAAATCTCCGATAATATTGCGGCATATGAAAAGAAGATCTCATCGATCTCACAGCATTATTCAACGATCCTGACCGATGGCGGATATACGATGATGGGTATTGCAAACCGCTTGCAGTATTTTCTGCTCGTACCCGAAATTAAGGACACTGATCTTGCCTTATTTGACGGTATAGATTACGTTGATTTTTTCAGATATCTTTCCGATAAGGATCTGTTTAACGCATGCGTTCTTTTGAACAGATACGGAGCGGATTTTTCGTTTGTTCTTGATTTTCTAATAAAAAAATTGAATGTTACAAATGAAAAAGCAAAAGAAATAGTTAGCTTTTTGGATAAATACAAGATGCTGAAAAGATCAAAGATAGAGATCGAGGGAGAAATGAAGGAATTGTATATTTTCGTTCCCACGGCATCCTTTGTGGCCCTTCTCATATTTGCAAGGGAGATGATCGACCGCCCGAGAGACGGTTCGTGTCAAATGAGACGAAGAAATAAACCATATCTAAACTAAAACAAGATCCGCTCGGATGAGCGGATCTTTTTTATGTTTTATATATCATCAATAAGACGGAAGAAGTTGTCGCCCTCGCGAATGTATACGGTGGAGACATCCTCAACGCCTACCGCGCCGAAGTTGTGCTCGTCGAATACACCGACTGTTTTGAATCCTGCACTCTGAGCTGTTCTGAGTGCTACGAAGGAATCCTCAAAAACCCATGTGTCGTCTCTGGTGGTTCCCATGTATTTTTCTGCCGCGATAAACACGTCGGGGTGAGACTTGCCCTTGCCTACGTCGGCACACGATATGATCTTCGGGAAGTACTGATCAAGATCGAATCTGTCGAATATTTCACGGAGAAGTCCGGGCATGGACGCAGAGGCAATGCACATTTTAACGCCTTTTGCTTTGAGGTGATCAAGCATCTCTTTCGCACCGGGCTTGAATGTTGCTTCGTTTCTGTATATTTCTACGCAGAAATCGTACATAAGCTGATAGATCTCCTCAGCGCTGCCGAAGCCGAACTTTTCATAGAGCGTCTTGGATGCATCCACAAATGTTACCGTGCGTACCGCCTTTTCCATCTCGAGGCCGGGGCGGAATGCTTTGTCGGAAAGATACTTTTCTCCGAGCTTAACCCAAAGTCTGTCCCAGAAAAAGAGGGAATTGATAAGTGTTCCGTCAAGGTCAAAAACTGCACCTTTAATATTCATGTCAAAAAATGTCCTTACTTTATTTTAAGTCG
>JAZNZQ010000011.1:0-3492 GCA_045595035.1 Eubacteriales bacterium
CGACAAGAACAAGAACTACGTTATAAGCGTAGGCGAGCATGATATCGTTCTCGTTAAGGACGTTAAGCCCAACACGGATGCGAAGGAAATAGAAAAGACGGCTACTATGATAGCCGACACCCTCGGTACAGAGTTCTATACAAAGGTATCTATCGGTATCTCTACCGTTGTTGACAATATCAAGGACCTTGCACGCGCATACAAGGAAGCACAGGTCGCACTTGAGGTCGGAAAGGTATTTGAGACCGAAAAGAGCATAATCAATTATGAAAATCTCGGAATAGGAAGACTTATTTATCAGCTTCCTACGACTCTTTGCGAGATGTTTTTGCAGGAAGTACTCAAAAAGGGCTCGCTCGAGTCGCTCGATCATGAGACTCTTATGACTATTCAGTGTTTCTTTGAGAACAACCTCAACGTTTCCGAGACCTCGAGAAAGCTTTTTGTACACAGAAATACACTTGTATACCGCCTTGAGAAGATACGCAAGATAACAGGTCTTGATCTTCGCGAGTTTGAGCACGCTATTACTTTCAAGGTGGCACTTATGGTCAAGAAGTATCTCAATTCCAAACCCATCAAATTCTAAAACAAACTCATTACAATGTGACAAGGTAACTCAAATTGTAGGGAACGCATTGTATGCGTTCCGCTTTTGGGGGACGTTTACAATACTCTCCCTGCAATTTTTTCGGAGTAGAAAAGTTTGAAAAAAAGAGCTTTTGAAAACAAAACAAAAAGGAGCTTGTATGATTGAATTTAAGGACGTAAGAAAGGTATACGCCAACGGCACTGTCGCACTTGACGGAGTCGATCTTAAAATAGAAAAAGGTGAATTTGCGTTCATCGTAGGACATTCGGGAGCCGGCAAAACGACTCTTATGAAGCTTCTTCTTCGTGAGGAGAAGGTAAGCTCGGGAGCACTTATCGTCAACGGATACGACCTCTCGAAAATGCCCGACAGAAAGCTTCACCACTACCGCAGAAAGCTTGGAGTCGTTTTCCAGGATTTCCGCCTTTTCCCCAACAAGACGGTATATGAGAACATCGTGTTTGCCATGCGTATAGTCGGTACGGGGGCGAGCGAAATAAAGAGAAGGGTTCCGCTTATACTCGAGATTGTCAACCTCGATTCCAAGAGTAATTCCTTCCCGCACGAGCTGTCCGGCGGCGAGCAGCAGAGAGTCGCGCTTGCACGTGCGCTTGCCAACAATCCCGATATCATAATCGCGGACGAGCCAACGGGGAATATCGACCCGCAGATGAGCTTGGAGATAATGAATCTCCTCGTTAAGATAAATAAGCTCGGCAAGACGGTGCTTATCGTTACACACGACCAGCATCTTGTCGATTACTACAACCAGAGAGTCATAACCATCGACAACGGTCTTATAACCTCGGACAAGAGAGGAGGAATGTTCTCGTGAAAAATTTCTTCTATTTCTTTTCCCAGAGCTTTAAAAACCTTGTCCGTAACAGCGTTATGACGCTTGCATCCATCTCGGTGCTTATGAGCTGTCTTGTGGTCATGGGCGGATTTGCTCTTCTCGTTGTGAACATAAACGACAACCTTGACATCCTCGGACTTCAGAACGAGATAGTTGTATTTGTCGATTACGATCTTACAAAGGAAGAGGTCGACGAGATACACGACAAGATAAAGTCACTTGACAACGTCGACACGGTCACATACATTCCAAAGGAAGAGGGACTTGCCGAAATGAGCGGAAAGTATTCGGACGAGTACAGCTCGATATTTGAGCTGCTCAAGGAGGATAATCCATTTGCCGATGCATTTACTGTGACATATCTTGACAATGCGGAGGTCTCTACGCTCGACTACAATCTCCGTCATATCGACGGGGTCAAGACTGTAAACAACAGAGTGGACCTTTCGATAAAGATCGAGAATCTTAAAAACGGCATCACGTTTATTTTCTTATGGTTCTTGGCGATACTGTTTATTGTGAGCGTGTTTATCATCGTCAATACGATAAAGCTTTCGGTCTTCTCCAGAAGACATGAGATAAGTATCATGCGTTACATCGGTGCCACAAAGACCTTTGTTACGGCTCCCTTTGTTATAGACGGTATAACGATAGGTCTTATTGCGGGAGGTCTTGCTTACCTTATCGAGTGGTACATGTATTCATATATCTATACCTCGGTACAGAGCGATATCCAGTTCGTAACGCTCATGCCCTTCGCAGAAGTCGATATGTGTGTTCTTGCGGGCTTCTTGGGGCTCGGTGTCATCACGGGCATCATCGGAAGCTGTATCACGCTGAGAAAGCACATGAAGGTATAATAAAAAGGAGTTTTACATGCAGAACAGAAGATTTCGACGTTTGATATCTTTCTTTACCGCTTTTACTCTTTTGATAGTGACTGCTTCGGCGGTATTACCGAACTTTATAGATAATGTCAAGGCAGATGCGGTCATAAATGACGCGACCGTAAAAAAGTATGAGGCACAGCTTGCGGCTATTGCAAAGGAACAGGCGGCACTCAAGGCATCGCTTGCCGCGGCAAAGAAAAACGAGGCAAGTGCTAAGGAAATAAAAGAGCAGCTTGACAGACAGATAGTTTTGTCAAATGACAAGATAGAATATACCAACAAGCTTCTGGCCGAGCTTGAGACGAATATAGAAACAAAAAATGCACAGATAACCGCAAAAACTGCGGAGATCGAAGAACAGTATGAAAATCTTAAGATGCTTCTTCGTATCACCTATGAAGAGGGAGACGTAAGCTACCTTGAGCTTATACTCGGCGCCGAGAGTCTTTACGATTTCCTTGTACGCGCAGAGCGTGTCAGCAGTATCGTAAGCTACAACACACGCACGATGTCGCAGTATCAAAAGGAAAAAGAAGAGCTTGAGAGCGAAAAAACGGCGCTCGACAGTCTTCTTGCAAGCCAAGAAGCATACAAGGTCTCGCTCGAGGCAGAAGAGGCAGAGCTTCAGAAGCAGTTTGAAGAGAATGAAAAGTATCTCTCGAGCATAAAGTGGAGCGAGCAGAAGTATCAGGCGGAGATCCTTGCAAATCAGAAGCTTGAGCAGCAGCTCGACAAAGAGCTTGAGGCGTACATAAAAGAGCAGCAGGCAAAGCTCAATGCCGCATATTACGGCGGTGAGTTCATCTGGCCTGTCGATGCTACGAAATGGAAGCGTATAAGCTCACAGTTCGGTTGGCGTGATCTTTACGGCGTGAAGGATTTCCATCTCGGTATCGATATCCCCTGTTATACGGGTGAGTCGGTGTGGGCATCCAACGGCGGTACGGTCATTCAGGCGACCTGGCATTACAGCTACGGTAACTACGTTGTCATCGACCACGGCGGCGGACTTTCCACTCTTTACGCGCACAACTCCAAACTGCTTGTAAAGGTCGGAGACAAGGTAACACAAAAGCAGGTCATAGCACTTGCGGGAAATACCGGCAACTCCTACGGCTCGCACTGCCACTTTGAGGTGCGACTCAACAACAAAC
>JAZNZQ010000012.1:0-14994 GCA_045595035.1 Eubacteriales bacterium
CAAAGGAAGAGCTTGAGGAAGCGTGACGCTATGAAAAAGGGACTTTTACTTGTTATATCGGGTCCGACCGGATGCGGCAAGGGCACGGTGCTCGGACGCCTTATGGAGACGAGCGACGAGTTTGCTTATTCGGTCTCGGCAACGACAAGAGCGCCGAGAGACGGAGAGGTAAACGGTGTCAACTACCATTTCATCTCCAAAGAAGAATTTGAAAGAAGAATAGCTGCGGGCGAGATGCTCGAGCATGCCAGCTTTTGCGAAAACTACTACGGTACCCCAAAAAAGGAAGCAGAAGCTGTGCTTGAAGCGGGAAAAAATCTCATACTTGAGATAGAGGTCAACGGCGCGATGCAGATAAAGGAAAAATTTCCCGATGCCGTGCTGATAATGCTTCTTCCGCCCGACCACAAAACACAAGCCGCACGCCTTCGCGGACGCGGCACAGAGAGCGAAGAGATAATAGAAAAGCGGCTCTCGACTACAAGATTCGAGCTTTCATATCTTGAACGATACGATTACGCCGTAATAAATCGAGACGACGGAGTCAACGATGCGGTAAGAGCAATACTCGACATCGTTTCGGCAGAAAAGAATTCGACAAAAAGAAACAGAGACATACAAAAGAAATTTTTTGATTAAGAGAAGGAGACAATCATGATCTATCCGTCCATTGATGATTTGACAAAGGGAAAATATAACCGTTACGAGCTCGTTATCGCAACGGCAAAGTGCGCGCGCATAGTAACAAATGAGTACGTAAAGCAGCGCGAGGTAGCTGAAAAGCTCATCGCAAACAAAGAGACAGACAAATCTCTCATCTCGATGATCAAGAGAGAATACAGAGACGAAAAGGCGGTAAAGAGCGCGATCAGCCGTCTTCACGAGGGCAAATTCCAAATAGTAAGACCCGACGAGGCAGCAGAAAAAGCTGTGCCCGAGGTCTCCGAGGAGTAATTTTAGAAAAACTGTCGATAAAGGGGGGATCGTATTGAAAAAAAGCTACGTAAAGGTCTATATTCTCGATCTTCCCTATCACCTTGATAAGCTATACGAATACTTTGTCCCCGATTCGATAGAGGATACCGTCTCGCGGGGCAGCTTCGTAACAGTCCCGTTCGGAGGGGCAAACCGCAGATACCATGCGCTTGTCCAAGAGGTCTCGGACACTTGTGAATATGAAAAGGTAAAGCCCGTGCTGGCGGTTGCAAGCGACCGCATCTCTCTTTCTGAGGAACTGCTCGGGCTGTGTCTGTTTATGAAAGAGCAGACGCTTTGCACTGTAGGCGAGGCGGTACATGCGCTCGTCCCCGCCGCAGCATTTTCAAAGCTCATTGAATCCTACACGGCAACAGACAAAGAACCGCCTGAAAATAAGGGGCTCGGCACAAAAGCGCTCTACGTATACGGCTTTATAAAAACGCACGGTAAAACGCATATCACGACACTTAAATCCGAGTTCGGCGATGCCGTGACAGATACCCTCTCGGCTCTTGTGCGTGAGGGACTTATCGAAAAAGACGTAGAGATAAAAGAGCCGACCAACAACAAATACACAAAGATATATTCTCTCGGGATCGATGCAGAGGAAGCATACTCCATACTTGCGGGCGAGATCCCGGAAAAGAAGCTTCGCTCACAAAAGCAAGCCGCCGTGCTCGATGCCCTTCTCCAGAACGGAAAGCTTGACGAATCGACCCTTATCGAAGTAAGCGGCGCATCGACGGCAGTCATCAAAGGGCTTGTCGGCAAGTCGCTTGTGGCGGTCACACTTGAGGAAGAATACAGAGACCCTTACAAAACAAAGCCCTCGGGCAAATACGGAGAAAACGTCCTCTCGGACGAGCAACAAAAAGAATTTGAAAAAATATCCTCTCTCTATCGCACGGAAAAGCCGCAGGCAGTATTGCTCTACGGTGTCACGGGAAGCGGAAAGACCCGCGTTATCAAGGCGGCAATAGACGAGGTCATAGCAAGCGGCAGAAGCGTCATCATGCTCTTGCCCGAGATCGCGCTCACGCCGCAGACGCTCGATATATTCCTATCCTATTACGGTGAGCGCGTTGCGGTCATCCATTCCTCACTCTCTCAGGGCGAGCGCCTTGACGCATGGAAGCGCATCAAGGCGGGAGATGCCGACATCGTCATCGGAACGCGCTCGGCAGTATTTGCTCCCGTAAAGGATCTCGGCATGATCGTGCTCGACGAGGAACAGGAGCACACCTACAAATCCGACCAGAATCCGAAATATCACGCCAAGGATATCGCGAGATGGCGTTGCAATCATCACGGAGCGCTCATGCTCCTTGCATCCGCTACTCCGTCGCTCGATTCCTACCACAAGGCGGTAAGCGGTAAATATACGCTTGCAAAGCTCTCTTCCCGCTACGGTGATGCAGAGCTTCCGCAGGTCAACATAATAGATATGCGAGCAGAGGCACAGGCGGGCAGTACGGATCCACTCAGCTCCCCGCTTCTCTACAAGCTCTGCGAGACAACAAAAAAAGGCGAGCAAGCGATACTTTTCATAAACCGACGAGGATACAACAGCTTCCTCTCCTGTAAAAAATGCGGTGAGGTCGTAAAATGTCCCAACTGCTCGGTCGCGCTTCGCCACCACACATACGGACGCGGAGGAGGATATCTTGTCTGCCACTATTGCGGTCACAGAGCCGAGGTTCCCGCCAAATGTCCCGAGTGCTCGTCCGAGCATATCAGCTTCGCGGGCTACGGCACACAGCGCATAGAGGAGGAGCTTTCAATGCTCGTTCCGGGCGCTAAGGTGCTCAGAATGGACACCGACACGACCGCGGCAAAATTTTCATATGAGAAACTTCTCGGAGATTTCAGAGAGAAAAATTCAAACATTCTGCTCGGCACGCAGATGGTCACCAAGGGACACGATTTTCCCGACGTGACACTTGTCGGCGTACTTCTTGCCGACGCGGCTCTCTATCTCGACGATTTCCGTGCATCTGAGCGCGCTTTTGCAATGATAACGCAGGTCATCGGCCGTGCGGGAAGAAGCGGCAAGCGCGGAGTTGCGCTCATACAGACCTGCAACCCCGACCACGAAACGATACGGCTTGCCTGCGCCCAAGACTTTGAGAGCTTCTATGAAAGGGAGATAAAGCTTCGAAAGCTTCTTGTATTCCCTCCCTTTTGCGATATCGTACTCTTGACCCTCTCGGGTGAATACGAGCCGGAGCTGTTTACGGCTGCAAAGAAGCTGCGCGAGACGCTCGAAAAACTATCAAAAACAGAATTTCCCGACGTAAAATACGTCGCATTCGGTCCGTTTGAGGCGCCGATATATAAAATGGGCGGAAAATTCCGCATGAGAATGGTACTCAAATGCAAGCTGAACAAGAGCACGAGAGCGCTCTTCTCTTCTCTTCTCACCGATTTCGGCGGGCGCACAGGTAAAAAATTATCGCTCGGCATTGATTTTAACCCGAGCAGCTTATAGAAAGAAGGAATTACAATGGCAAAGCTTAACATACTAAAGGAAGGCGACCCCACACTTCGTAAGGTCTGCCGCGAGGTGGACGTTATAACCCCCAGAATACTCACACTGCTTGACGATATGGCCGAGACGATGAGAGCCGCAAACGGATGCGGACTTGCCGCGCCCCAGATAGGTGTACTTCGCCGCGTGGTAGTAATCGAGACCGAGGAAAGCGGACTTATCGAGCTTATCAACCCGAAAATAGTGAAAAAGTCGGGCAAGCAGAACGAGGTCGAGGGATGCCTCTCCATTCCGGGTAAAGCGGGCATCACCGACAGACCTGCAAAGGTCACGGTTCGCGCGCTTGACAGAAACGGATGCGAGATCGAGCTAACAGGCGAGGATCTTCTCGCGCGCGCATTCTGCCACGAGCTCGATCATCTTGACGGCAAGCTCTTTATCGATAACGCGATAGAGATGCTCTCCCCCGACGAAGTTGAATAAAAGGAAGATAAATATGAAGATACTTTTCATGGGGACTCCCGATTTTGCGATCCCCACACTTGAGGCAATATATAACAGCCCCGACACGCTCGTCGGCGTATTCACACAGCCCGATAAGCCCAAGGGCAGAGGGTACACGCTCACACCGCCTCCCGTAAAGGTGTTTGCGGCCGAGAGGGGCATTCCCGTATACCAGCCGACGACACTTCGCTCAGACGAATCTCTTGAGCTTATAAAAGGGCTTGACCCCGACCTTATCGTTGTCGTTGCATACGGAAAGATACTCCCGCCGGCAGTGCTCGAAGCGGCGCCCTACGGATGCATAAACGTACACGGCTCGCTTCTTCCCAAATACCGCGGGGCTGCCCCCATGCAGAGGGCGATAATCGACGGAGAGGCAGTCACGGGCGTTACCACGATGTATATGGCAGAAGGGCTTGACACGGGCGATATGCTTCTTAAGGCAGAATTCCCGATAGCCGAGGATGCAAACTTCGAGAGCGTTCACGACGGACTTGCCGCCCTTGGCGCAGAGCTTCTTATAAAGACGGTTGAGGCGCTCAAGGCGGGAACTCTTGTACGCACGGCACAGGACGATTCCCTTTCCACATATGCGGCAAAGATAGAAAAGTCCGACTGCCAAATAAATTTCACACTTGACGCAAATACTATACACAATGCCATCCGCGGACTCTCCCCCATTCCGCTCGCGTTCACTCACACGCCCGACGGCAAGCTGCTTAAGATAATCAAAGCGGCGGTATCCGACAAGGCGCGCGGCAATGCAGAATGCGGTGAGGTGATCTCGACCGACGAAGCAAAAGGATGCTTCACGGTTGCATGCGGCGACGGTGCGATCGACGTATACGCCGTTCTTCCCGAGGGCAAGGGCAGAATGAGCGCCGCCGATTTCATGCGCGGACGCAAGATATCAAAAGGAGATATTTTAAACTGATATGCCTTATTTTTATTACGATTGGACGGTGATCCTGCTCATCCCCGCGATAATTTTTGTCACGTGGGCGCAGATAAACGTCAGCTCGACATATAAAAAATACAGCAAGATTGCAACAAGAAGCGGTATGACGGGATATGATGCCGCACGCGCTATACTTGATGCAAACGGACTTACTCACGTTAAGATCGAGCCAATATCGGGCGAGCTTACCGATCATTTCGACCCGACATCAAACGTCATACGCCTCTCGAGCGTGGTATACGATAAGCCGAGTGCTGCCGCCGTCGGTGTTGCCGCGCACGAAGCAGGACACGCGGTGCAGTACGCCGAGGGGTACGTTCCGATGAAGATACGCTCGGCAATAATCCCCGCGACAAATTTCGGTTCAAAGCTTGCAATGCCGCTCGTCATACTCGGAATAATACTCGCATTTCCGCCCGTCGCATTTATCGGCGTCGTGCTCTTCTCACTTTCGACCGTCTTCCAGCTCGTAACGTTGCCGGTGGAGTTCAATGCAAGCCGACGCGCGCTCACAGCGCTTGAGGGGAGCAGCAGACTTGGCGGCGAAGAGCTTTCCGCTTCAAAAAAGGTACTTCGCGCCGCAGCGCTCACATACGTCGGAGCGCTTGCGATGTCACTTTTAAATCTGCTTCGCGTTATTCTTATCGCAGGCAGAAGCAGGCGTGACTGATATGAGCGTAAGAAAAACAGCACTCGACATTCTCACAAAATGGGAAAGGTCGGGACAGTATTCAAACATTGCGCTCGACTCGGCGCTAAAGAAAAACGAGCTGTCAGCACAGGACAGAGGACTTCTTACAACGCTCTGCTACGGGGTTATCGAAAAAAAGATAACTCTCGACTACATAATCGATTCTCTCTCTCGCACCCCCGATAAGGTGGACGCAGACGTAAGAAACATCCTTCGCATGGGACTCTATCAGCTCATCTTCCTTGACAAGATACCTGCACATGCGGCGGTAAATGAGAGCGTTTCACTTGCAAAGAATCGCCCATCATCCTCTTTTATCAACGCGATACTGCGCGCGTACTTAAGGCAAAAGGACGACATCTCATTTCCAGACAAAAGCGAGGACACGGGACTCTATCTGTCGGTAAAATATTCGTTTTCAAAAGAGATATGCGAAAAGCTTATTCAGACATTTGGTGCGGACGACGCCGAAGCATATCTTGCGGCTCTCTCCACCCCGCCCGCTCCCACACTCAGAGTGAACACGCTCAAGACCACAAGAGAAGCACTTATTGAAAAGCTGAAAAAAAGCGGCATTGATGCCATTCCCTGTAAGTATTCCGACTTCGGCATATCGCTCGCATCATCTGCGCCGATAGCAGCTCTTCCCGGTTTTGACGAGGGAGAATTCTACGTTCAGGACGAGGCATCGCATATATGCATAAAGGCGCTCTCACCCGATGCGGGCAACAAGCTGCTCGATTCCTGCTCCTGCCCGGGAGGCAAAAGCTTTTCTGCGGCGATAGAAATGAATAATACGGGCGAGATATGCTCGTTTGACCTTCACAAAAACAAGCTTTCGCTTATCGAGAGCGGCGCACGCCGTCTTGGGATAGATATAATAAATACAAAAGAGCAGGACGGCCGCGAGTATATTCCCGAATACGAGGAATACTTCGACGCCGTGCTCTGCGACGTCCCCTGCTCGGGACTCGGAGTTATGGCAAAGAAGCCCGAGATACGCTACAAGGACATGGACGCCATACGCGCCCTTCCCGAAATACAATACGCCATACTCCAAAACTGCTCGCGCTATATAAAGCGGGGCGGCACGCTTGTATACTCCACCTGTACGGTCTTAAAGGAAGAAAACGAGAATAACGTCACACGCTTCCTTAAATCAAACCCCGACTTTTGCCCTGTTGATTTTACCGTCGGAGATATCCGCTCGACAGACGGCATGCTCACCCTGCTTCCGCAAAAGCACGGCACAGACGGATTCTTTATTGCTAAATTACAAAAAAGGAAATAAAAATGAACCCTAACACAGAAGAAAAGATCGACCTGCTCTCGCTCTACCCCGAGGAGATGTCCTCGCTCATGAGTGAGCTTGGTGAGCCGAAATACCGCGCTAAACAGATATTCACCTGGCTTCATCGCGGCAAAAGCCCCGCAGAGATGACCGACATTCCCAAAGGACTTCGTGCCAAGCTTGACGAGAGGTGCATATTCAAGCTCCCCGAAGTAGAGACAAAGCTCGTCTCAAAGATAGACGGCACGATAAAATATCTTTGGCGGCTTCACGACGGCAATTTCGTCGAGAGCGTATTTATGAGGTACAAGCACGGAAACACGGTCTGCATATCCTCGCAGGTCGGATGCCGTATGGGGTGCGCCTTTTGTGCATCGACCATCGGCGGTAAGGTGCGCGACCTTTCTGCCTCCGAGATGCTCGGTCAGATAATCGCAACAGAGCTTGACTCGGGCGAGAAGGTCTCGGGAGTCGTTATGATGGGAATAGGCGAGCCGCTCGATAACTACGCCAACAGTATAAGATTTCTTCATCTTGTAAACTTAAGCGACGGACTTAACATCGGACACCGCCACATCTCCCTCTCAACCTGCGGAGTTGTCGACAAGATACGCGAGCTTGCGGGAGAAAATCTGCAGATAACGCTATCGATATCACTGCACGCATTCGACGACGAGACACGCTCCTCTCTTATGCCGATAAATAAAAAATGGAACATACACGAGCTGCTCTCTGCCTGCAAAGATTATTTTGATACGACGGGCAGACGGATATCCTTTGAATACACGCTCATTTCGGGCAAAAATGACTCCGAGGAAAATGCTCTAAAGCTTGCAAAGCTGCTCAATTCCACTTTGCGTGCGGGCGGCAGTATGCCGATACACGTGAACCTTATCCCCGTAAATCCCGTATCGGGCAAAAGCTTTACATCATCCGACAAGAACACGGTAAACGCATTTGCAGCACTTCTTGAAAAGCATGGAATATCGGCGACCGTACGCCGTAAGCTCGGCTCCGATATCAACGCTTCATGCGGCCAGTTACGTCGAAAAAGCATAGAAAACAACTAAAAAACACGCAAACGACACAAAAATTTGTCATAATTGTATTTACTTATTAATAATATTCTATTATAATGATTGTGTATATTAAGTGCACACTTTGAATTCCGGCGAGGTGAGAACAATGATATTATATGGAAAAAGCGATGTGGGAATGAAACGCAAGGTCAATCAAGACAGCTTTGTGATACTTGAATATGCCGAAAACGCGACCCTTATCGTGGTATGCGACGGAATGGGCGGAAACGCAGGAGGAAGCGAAGCATCGCGTATTGCATCCGAGACCTTTTGCGGGTCCGTAAAGAACTTTCTCTCGACCTTTGAGAAAAAAGATAATAAGATCATTCCAAAGGGCGAGAACGTAAAGAAAGCCCTCGCACTTTCGCTAAAGAAAGCAAACGATGCAGTATATACCGCTGCCAAGAGCAACGATGAGCTTGCAGGCATGGGTACAACGCTTGTTGCGGCACTCTTTTTGGACGGTGTTCTCTATTCGGTAAACGTCGGAGACAGCCGACTGTATATGGTGGAAAAAGACAAGATAACCCAACTCACACGCGACCACTCATACGTACAGTATCTTATCGACCTCGGCAAGATATCACCCGAGGAAGCAAGGTCAAACGCACACAAGAACATAATAACGCGCGCGGTCGGAACAGAACCCGAGCTTGAAGGCGATATATGCGCGCATGATATACCGACAGACGACGGCAGATCCTTCTTACTTTGCACCGACGGACTTACCAATATGGTGGACGAGCTTGAAATTGAAAATTCCGTTTCAAGCACGGTACCTATAGAAATAAAGGTAAAAGCACTTATAAATCTGGCAAACAACAACGGCGGAACAGACAATATCACCGTGGTCGTTGCCGAAACAAATAAAAACGAGTAACTATAAGGAACAATATAAAATGGAAAATTTTGAAAAATATGTCGGTCAGATTTTCGACAACCGTTACAAGTTAATAAGAATTGTCGGTGTCGGCGGAATGGCTGTCGTATTTGAAGCACACGACCTTTTGATGAAAAGGACTGTCGCAGTAAAGATGCTCAAGGACGACATTTCGGACGATACTCAGGCGGTAAAGCGCTTTATAAACGAGTCCAAAGCAGTAGCTATGCTCTCTCACCCCAACATCGTCAATATTTTCGATGTATCCGTAAAGGACAACCTTAAATACATCGTAATGGAATATATCGAGGGGATCACCCTCAAAAATTATATGACACGCCGCGGTACGCTCTCCTTCCGCGAGACCGTAAGCTATTCCGAGCAGATACTGCGTGCACTCGAGCATGCTCACTCCAAGGGCATCGTGCACCGCGACATCAAGCCGCAGAATATCATGCTTCTAAAGAACGGACTTATAAAGGTTACCGACTTTGGGATCGCAAAGCTTCCCAACTCCGAGACTCTCACCATGACCGATAAAGCCATCGGCACGGTATATTATATCAGCCCCGAGCAGGCAAGCGGACGCGAGACCAATCAGACAAGCGACCTCTATTCGCTCGGCGTGCTTATGTACGAGATGTCTACCGGACGTCTTCCCTTCAATGCGGAAAGCCCGATATCGGTCGCTCTTATGCACGTAAACAAGGAGCCGGCAAAGCCGAGAAGCATAAATCCCGAGATCCCGCGCGGACTCGAGCAGATAATACTCACCGCAATGGAAAAGAAATTTGAGCTTCGTTACCAGAGCGCATCACAGATGCTCAAGCAGATAATCAAGCTCAAGGAGAACCCCTCCACGGTATTCCAGAAGGGAAATGAAAAGAAGCTCGCTCTTCCCAAAACAAAAAAGGAAAAAGTAAAGGCGCCAAAGAAGGAAAAGGCAGTGGACAACACTCCCACCTCTATGATGCCGATAATACTCGGCGTTATGACAGCGTTTTTGGTCGTGCTCGGTGTGAGCGCGTTTGTCGTGATAAAATCCTTCTTTTTCTCGGATGCAATGGACACGTCGCTTACAATTACTGTACCCGATTTTGTCGGAGATTCCTTCGTTTCGGAAGAAGCGCTCGGACTTGACCCCGACCACTACCGTATATTCATTGATGAAATATATGATGCAAGCCAGCCCGAAGACGTTATCATAGAACAAAACCCCGAGGCAGGCGAGAAGAAAAAGGTCATACCCGGTCAGCATTACTGTGATATCACAATTACGGTCAGCCGCGGCTCCAAAAAGACTGTTATCCCCGATTATTCCATGAGAAATCCGCGCGAGACCGAAAACGAGCTTAAGAATCTCGGATTCAAAACTACAAAAGATTATGTATATCACGACACTATCCCCTCGGGATACGTTGCGGGAACCTTCCCCGAAGCAGGTGAGCGTCTCTCCCGCGGCGAGACCATAGTGATCTATATAAGTAACGGTGAAAAGATCGAAAACAAAAACGTGCCCGACCTTGTAGGACTTAACCATGTCGAAGCGGCAAAGCGGCTTCGTGACTACGGTTTTGAGATAGGACGCGTTGAAAGCGTGATATCAAATCTCCCCGAGGGCCAGGTCATAAGCCATACCCCCACAGGCGGTACACCTATGGCAGTCGGTTCTAAGGTCGATTTTGTTATCAGCTTGGGAGACGGCCGCGAGGATACTCCCGATACTCCCGATACTCCCGACATCCCCGATATTCCGCCCGAGGACGAAGATGCCGAATTCTACGAAAAGTGGCGTGCCGTATATCTCCAGTTTTATTCGCTTGATATGACCTGGGATGAATTCAAGGCATGGGTAAAGGCATCGTCCGCCGGCTAAGACCTATATAATGGAGTTTATATGAAAAAACCGCAATATATCGCAACTATATTGGCGCTCGCAATCGTAACACTCATCTCTCTTTCTCTCTGTGTCTTTCTGATACTCGACAGACAAGAGGCCGAGAACGCATCAGCGGCGACAAGCTACAGCGCCCAAGACTATACGATAATATACGGCAAAGACTATACCGTCGGTGCAGCAGAGCTTCTTGAAAAAGAGCTTGCCGCGCTTACGGGTTCGAGTTTTGACATACAGGACGATAGCAATATTCAAAGCGGGAAAGAGATACGTGTCGGACCTACCGCGCGCACCGACTCCACGTATATTGATATCGCAAGCGAAATAGGTACAAACGGCTTTAAGATCGTCTTCGACGAGGACGGCAGTATCGATCTTATTTCGCTCAACGAAACCGCCGCAAAAAAGGCGGTCCTCTGCCTTATAGATGAATATCTTGTAAAAAGCAGCGACGGTCGCTTCGTCTTCAAGTGCGACCTTGGATACACCTCTGTTGAAAAGGGCGGTGACGAGCCGGACTCCGCACTTCTTAAAACAAAGGCAGAACTTCGTTTCGGCGAAGACGGCAAATTTAAGATATTGCTCGTTTCCGACGTTCACGCAGGAAGCGACACCAATACCACGACCGGCGATGCGATCGAAGCGATGGTGGAAAAAGAATCTCCCGATCTCGTGCTTTTCGCGGGAAATATTCAGGACAGAATAACCGACAAAGGCGCGTTGCGTGAGCTTCTTACAAAGATAAGCACACCCATGGAATCAAGAAAGATACCGTGGGCGCACGTATTCGGCCCCGACGATATCGCATCGGGACTCAGTCTCGATCTGCAGATGGACGTTTATTCCGAGTTTCCCTACTGCGTATCAAAAAAGGGAGCGCTCTCTGTTGACGGCGTGAGCAATTACTTTTTACCCGTACGCGCCTCGGCATCCGAGGATATAAAATTCGGCATCTGGGGATTCGATTCCTCGGTAGCCGATCCATCAAAGACCTACGGCTACATAACCCCCTCGCAGGTTTCGTGGTTCTTATCGGAATATGCCCACCTCACAAAGCAGACCGCATCCGCCGTTCCCGGCATCATGTTTATGTGCACCCCTATCCCCGAGTTTGACGAGCTTCTCAAGGTCGGCAGTATCACAGGAAATGCAGGGGAGGACGTATCCTTTGCTTCTCCCAACTCCGGACTTTTCTCTGCGGCTCTGTCCACGGGTAGCATTCTCGGTATCTACTGCGGATATGACCATCTGAACGACTTTTCGGGCGAGCTTCTCGGAATCGAGCTTGGCTATCTCTCGAGCATCGGCTATGACGGCTATGGGCTTGGAGGCACTTTTGATACCAACAACTCCCTTCGCGGTGCCAGACTTGTCGAGATAGACGAAAACGATATAAATAATTTCACTTCAAAAATGATCTATGCCGCCGACTACGGCATTTCAAGAGAGGCAAAATAATGACTTACAGTTCCTCTGGAAAAATAATAAAGGGTGTTGGAGGGCTTTACGAAATAAAGCTCTCCTCTGCCACGGTGCATCCTCTTGCAGGCAAGACAGTCTTTTGTCGCGCAAGGGGTGTTCTTCGTTATAACGGAATATCCCCGCTTGTCGGTGACAACGTTGCTGTTTCCTACGACGAAAGCTCATTCGCTTACGAGGGTGAGACAGCGAGAGCGCGTGATGACGGACGCGGCATCGTCATAGGCGAGATAACCGAGCGTAAAAATTCGCTCATCCGCCCGCCTGTTGCAAACCTTGACACCATCTTCGTTGTGATGGCGGCGGCTTCTCCCACGCCAATTCTCGAGACGGTGGACAAGCTCATCTTCATTGCCGAATTCAACGGCATTGAGCCGGTCATCGTTATAAGCAAGAGCGATCTCGGAGAGGCAAAGGCGAAAGAAATCGAGGAAATATACAAGCTCTCGGGCTTTGACGTCTTTGTTGTAAGCGCGGGAGATGATGATTCCACCAAGCCGCTTGAAAAGTATATAGAAGAGCATCTCTCAGGCAAGATAGCAGCATTTGCGGGTGCATCGGGTGTTGGAAAATCCACGCTCATCAACAAGCTCTTTCCCACGCTTGGGCTTGCCATCGGAGAGGTCAGCCGAAAGACCGAGCGCGGCAGACATACGACGCGCCACGTTGAGCTTTTTGAGGTCGAGTGCCGCGGCGGAATCGGTTACATAGCCGACACTCCCGGATTCACTATGCTCGACTTTGCACAGTTCAACTTTTTCACCAAGGACGATCTTCCCTTCACCGTGCGTGAATTCTCGCGCTATATCGGTGAATGCAAATACACAAAATGCACGCATACAAAAGAGGACGGCTGTGCTATACTTGCGGCGCTCGAGCGCGGTGAGATAGCAAAGAGCCGACACGACAGCTTCCTTTCAATATACGAAACACTAAAGAACAAGCCCACTTGGGAAAAACCGCAGGAGACAAGACGATGAACAAGACTGCTTATATATATATAGGAGGAGAGATATTCCCCGACGGTATCGTTGAGCGCCCCTGTGAGGGGGATCTCGTTATCGCCGCAGACAGCGGATACAATAACGCAAAGACACTCGGAGCCGATGTCAAAATTCTTCTCGGTGATATGGATTCGATAGGCGAGAGCTTCGACTCGGTGCCGGAGAATGTTGAAATAATAAAAATGCCGCCCGAAAAGGACGACACCGATACGTCGCTTGCAGTAAAGCTTGCGCTCAAGTATGAATGTGACAACGTGATCATCCTCGGCGGTCTTTCGGGACGGCTCGATCACACGATGGCAAATCTCTACATGCTCCAGATGCTTTCCCGCGCGGGCGGCAAGACGGCACGTATACATGCACTTATCACCGACGGCAAAAACAGAGTGAGATTCATCGAAAACGACAGCGCACTCATCCCGCGCTCTTCCTTCAAATACCTCTCGGTCATTCCCGTGACCGACACCTGTAAGGGCGTGACCCTCAAGGGCTGCAAATATCCCCTAAATAATGCCAAACTCACGCGCGACAACGCTCAATATACGACAAGCAATGAGATCGACGGCAACCTCGCGCTCATCGAAGTAAAGCGCGGCGCGCTCTATATAATCGAGAGCAGGTGACATTTTTCCCGCAACCGAATACAATAACAGTAAGCCCCTTCATTTTCATGCCAAAGGAGAAAAGTATGAGAAAAGACCTTCTGTTACGTGTGATCGGCTTCGGGATCGTTTCTTTCGGCGCAGGGATACTCGTATCCTTCCTTTTGCCCGACGGATTTTTAGCACTGCTTGAAGCCCTGGTCATAATAGGCGTGGGAATGATCTATTACTCTCGGAGGTAAGACAGTATGAAGATAGTGGTTGTAAATTCTCCAAAACTGCTCGCGCCATTTTTGCGGCATATATTTAAAATAGAAAAGAAGAGATAACGGCCAATAAACATTAGCGCAGAAAACTACTTTTCTGCGCTGCTTTTATAATATTTCAACAAATATACTCTTCGCAAAATGTGAAATTTAACAAAAACCTTTTTTATTATTTTTAGAATCATTTAATTGAGTTTTGTGTTATATATAGCGAAGGGGCAAAAATAAAGGAGGACAAAAATGAAAACATCTGTAAAAATCAGTATACTCATCATCTTGCTCTTGTTCCTTTTGACATCATGTGCAGATGAATATTACCGAGATCCACGCGACACATTGTATTCTTTGGATATGACTACAGCCCCCACACTCGAAGTAACAACAAGAGTTCCCGAGGAAACCACAAAACAACTCACAAGAGACGAACTCATAGCCAAGACTCGTCCACAATTCAAAGAACTGCCGCAAGGCGACACCGTAATAGGACAGTTTAAAATTTCGTTATCGCGGTACGACCTCGTTATATGCGAATCAGAGCATGAAAAGTATTCATTATACATCATTGGTTCTGCAGAAACCGAGGAAGAAAAAGTATATACAAAACTAACACTTTCAATACCGGAAGATATCGAATATGACGAGTATAAAGTTCTTCCCATCGGTGGCGGCGGTGCAGGAAGCGAAGAATTTTATACAATTGTAGAGTTCACATCCGCCAAAGAAAAACGCTATTACTATTGTATAGCATATTTTTGCGAAGATCCCAATAAATGGGGTATATTCTCCCCGGCATGGGAATTGGACGATGAACAACTCAAACAATATGAAGAAGCAGCAAAAAAGCTTAACAAACTAAACGAAGCATAAACAAAAAACC
>JAZNZQ010000013.1:0-6234 GCA_045595035.1 Eubacteriales bacterium
GGATTTTTTTATTCATAGCGTTCAAGATGGACCGTTTGATAGGTATGTGAGATCGCGGGCAATATTTTTTCGATAAGGTCGGACGTGCGAATACGCAAGCTTGACGTGTTCACGCATGGATGGCATCCGACGTATTCTCCCGCGAGCACGTCCTCATCGATAAGAAGGCGCACCGCGTTATCTTTATCGTTCATAAGCCCCAACACACTGACAGAGCCCGGTGTGATATCAAGATATTTCTCCATATTCTCGGCAGAGGCAAACGAGAGACGTGACGAGCCGATCTGAGCCGATATATCCTTCGTCTTAAAGGGCTTATCTCCGGGTATCATCAACAGATAAAACGCCGTTTCCTGTCTGTTGCAGAGAAAAAGATTCTTGCATATAGTTGCATCGAGCACGCGGTCTATCTCTGCACAGACCTCCATTGTCATTGCCGCCTCGTGGTCTATACGCTGATAATTTATCCCCAAGCCGTCAAGCAGATCGTAGACGCGTATCTCTTTATCCTCACGCCCGAGCATATTCTCGGGTCTGCCGTCAAGTAAATTCATATAATTGCCCTCTCATTTTTTCTTTTCTGTTCCGATCTCGTTCCAAAGCGTAAAGCCGAGGATGAGCACGCCGCCGATGATCTGCAAAACACCCATGCTCTCACCAAGCACAAACACAGAAAGAAGCACGGCAGTCAGCGGATCGATATAGCTGAGTATTGCCACCTTTTGCCCCGAAAGCGCGCCGAGCGACGAAAAATACAGGCAATAAGCAACGCCCGTATGAACAAGTCCCAATGTCAAAAGACATCCCCATCCGAGCGTATCAAGCGAAGCAAGATTTATGCCATCGGTTGCAAGCACGTAGGGGGCGAGCACAGCTATCGCAAAAATGAACTGCAAGAATGTTCTGTGTATGCCGCCGACGTTTTTGATAAACTTATTGAGCAAAATGACACTCGCGTAAAGGCAGGCCGCACCGAGTCCGAGGAGCACGCCGAGAAGATGATTGCTCCCCTCACCCGAAGCTCCTACCCCTGTTACAAGCACGATGCCGAGCGTGGATGCGCCGAAGCATATCCAATCCTTCACGCCCATTTTTTCTTTAAATATAATAGGACAGGCAACAGTAACTATAACAGGAGCAAAATAATATGCAAGCGTTGCCGCAGATACCGTGGTGTATTTGTACGCCTCAAAAAGAAGTATCCAGTTAAATCCCATAGCAATACCCGATACGGCAAGCGGAAGCATATCTTTTTTTATCTTTTTAAAGTCAATGTTCTGCTTCGTGCAAAGCAAAAATACACCTATCACGACCGCCGCCAAAACTGCGCGGTATAGTGCGATCTCGGATGATGATACCGATATATTTCTTACAAAAATGCCGATCGTTCCGAAGATGAGCATCGACAGCACGAGCGCCGTCTTGGCACTTGAAAATTTCTTCATAATAGTTTATGCAACAAACTGGAACACGCAGAATCCCGCGTATATGCAAAGCAAAACTATTCCCTGCCATCTCGACAGCTTTCCGCGAATGAGTGCGGGGAGGGTCAACAGTCCCATAACGATGAATACCAAAGGAATATCCACGATAAGAGAAGCGTTCATTCCGTTTATCGTCTTATCTGCCGGCACAGCAAAGGGCGAAATCGTTATCGCCGTTCCGCTTACAAGCACAAGATTGAATATATTGGCACCTATAATATTTCCGAGGGAAAGCGAGCTGTGCCCTTTTATCAATGCGGTGATAGCGGTTACAAGCTCGGGAAGTGACGTGCCGAGCGCAACAAATGTCAAACTTATAACGGTTTCGGGCACGCCGAGCGTATTCGCGATAATAGTACCGTTATCTACAAGAAGATCGGCACCGAATGCTATAATAACAGCACCGAGGATCAAGAAAAGAAGATTTGCGTTGAGTAAGGCAGATCCTTTGCTGACAACACATTTTATTATGCCTATTGTCAACAAGATCACGGCAATAATGCCGAAAGCAAAATAGCTTACAAAACTCAATAGGTTTCCAAAATCGAATCCGTTCGCAAAAAAGTTAAGACTTACCCCGGTTTTAATGCTATTAATTATCTGAATTATCTGCGCGGCAAGCAAGCTTCCTCCAACGATGAAGAATCCTACAAAATCACCCTTGGAACTCTGATCTTCTCCGGCAACCTCATCATCAAGAACATCCTTGATGAACTCCTTATCGACGTTAAGCTTCTTCTCTTTCATCTCTTTAAGAGCTTGAACAACAAGCACAGTCATATAAGCGAGGAATCCGATAAGAAGTATTATTCCTACCAAACGAGTAAAACCTTCGTTGGAGAAATATGCAACGAGAGCATAAAATACCGCGGCGCCAAAGAAAAACAGCACCGGAAAGCGAAGCGATTTTCTATCCGTGGTTGAAGGACGTATAGCAACAGTCAAAGCAGCTATAAGCGAGGTGTTGCAAATGATCGAGCCAATTGCATTACCATACGCCATGGCTCCCGAACCCGCCATAGCTCCTTGAGCGGACACCATTACCTCGGGCAAAGTCGTTCCGATCGAAACAACGGTCGCACCGATCAATATCTCAGGAATACGAAAACGGTGTGCGATACCGGTAGCTCCATCGACAAACCAATCGCCTCCCTTGATAAGCAGAACAAGACCTACGACAAACAATAAAACAGGAATCAACATAGTATTTACCTCCATAATTTCTGTCATATATTATAGCATAAAAATCTAATAATGTAAAGATTAATCGAATAATGTGATTATTGTTGACACGAGAATAAAAAAGTGGTATAATTCGCCATGGAAAACGTTTTTCGGAGGCAAAACATGAAGATCAGCAAAGCGGCATTAAGTGCCATATATTTGGGAACGCTCTGTTCTCTCTCATACCTCGGCGTATACATAGTACGAAACGTACTCAGCGCCGCGACACCCGATATGATAACTTCAAACGGCTACACGGAGGCATACCTCGGTGAGGTCGCATCGATGTTCTTTATCGTATATGCGGTCGGTCAGCTTATAAACGGAGTGATAGGTGACCGGATCAAGGCAAAATGGATGATAAGCTTCGGACTTCTCTTTGCAGGTATATTCAACTTTGTGTTCTGCAAACTTGTCGATTTCAAGCTTCCCGCAATGATCGCATACGGAATGATGGGATTCTTCCTTGCTATGATATACGGACCTATATCAAAAATCATATCGGAGAGCATGAACCTTATTTACGCAACTCGCTGCACGCTTGGATTTACCTTCGCATCCTTTGTCGGAACTCCGAGTGCGGGACTGCTTGCATCATTTCTCGGTTGGCAAGATGTCTTCACAGTGAGCAGCATCGTCATCGTAGTAATGGCTGTCGCTTGCTTTATCTGCTTTGAGATATTCGAGCGCAAGGGCATCGTCAAATACAATATGATCGGCGATAAAAAGAACAAGGATAACGCCGAAAAGAAGAGCTTCAAGGATATTATAAAAATGCTCCTCGGACGCGAGATAGTCAAGTACACCCTTGTTTCTATCATTACGGGTATCGTCAGAACGTCGGTCGTTTTCTGGCTTCCCACCTACATTTCACAGGCGCTCGGCTTTGCGCCCAAGGAGGCGGCAGGTCTTTACACCGCGGCAACCCTTATCATCTCCTTCACTGCGTTCATCGCCGTATTCGTATACGAAAGACTCGGCAGAAACATGGGGAAAACACTCCTTGTCATGTTCATCGCCGCAGTAGTCTGCTTCGCCGGCGTATACTTCATTAAATCGCCTTATGTCAATATTCTTCTTATGGTGCTTGCCATCATGGCATCAAACGGAGCAACCACAATGCTCTGGAGCTGCTATTGCCCGAGCTTGGCAGACACAGGTCTTGTTTCAAGCGTGACCGGCTTCCTTGATTTCTTCTCCTATATGGCGGCGGCCGTTGCAAACATTCTCTTCGCACACGCCGTTACCGATATCGGCTGGAGCAATCTCCTCCTTGTATGGACGGCTATAACCGTTGCGGGTGTCATCGTATCTATCCCGTGGAAGGTAATATTCAAAAAGCAGGATAAGTGGATATGAAGAAGATAATACTGCTCGGCGACTCGATACGTATGGGATATCAGACCTACGTAAAAGAGGAGCTTGAGGGAGAATATAAGGTCATATACTCAAAGGATAACGGAAGATTCACTTCCTTCACGCTCTGGCAATTAAATCAGCTTTTAAAGGAGCACTCCGACGTCTCGCTCATACATTGGAATAACGGATATTGGGATATGAATATCGAAGCCCCGATGAAAGAGCCCATGACTCCCATCGAAGATTACGTAAAGAATCTTCGCCGCATCATAAAGCTCATACGCGAGACCACAAGCGCAAAGATTATATTTGCAAATACCGTTCCCGTGCTCGAAAAAGGCATGGCGCGTGATATCACGGGGATCGACACAGAGATATCGATGGACAACGAGTGGGTCATCGAATACAACCGTGCGGCAGAAGCTGTAATGGCAGAGGAGAGCATCCCCGTAAACGACCTCTACTCGCTCTGCCTCGCTCATCCTCACTATCACAAATGCGACGATCTTTTGCACCTTACCGAAAAGAGCTCGCGCGAGTGGGCAAAGCAGGTCGCAAAAATGGCAAGAGAAATTTTAAAATAAAAAGAAAAAAGGTATTGATTTTTATTCTCGGTTGTGTTATAATAACCGAGTACGGAGGCATAGCTCAGCTGGTTAGAGTACTTGCTTGACATGCAAGGGGTCACTGGTTCGATTCCAGTTGTCTCCACCATAAATTAAGCAACCCATCCGGGTTGCTTAATTTTTTATAAAATTCAAACGAGGTTTCTATATGGAAAAGCTTTGGAAGGGACGCTTCAAAAAACAGCTTGACGAAAAGGTCAATGATTTCAATTCATCTATATCTTTTGACTCGCGCATGTACCGCGAGGATATAACAGGTTCAATGGCACACGCCGCCATGCTTGCGGCACAGGGCATCATCACCGACTCCGACCGCGATATGATAGTGGACGGACTTTCGGGCATACTCTCCGACATCGATTCGGGTGCGCTTGAGATAGATATGACCTGCGAGGATATACATACCTTCGTTGAGGCAGAGCTTACTGCGCGCATCGGTAACGTGGGTAAAAAGCTTCATACGGCAAGAAGCCGCAACGATCAGGTCGCTCTTGACATAAGAATGACGCTCAAGGGGGAGTGCGATGAGATAAGCGCGCTCATCCGTGAGCTTGTAGTAGCAATACTTGACACAGCCGAGGAGCACGCAGACACGATAATGTCGGGCTACACACATCTTCAGAGAGCACAACCTATAACCTTCGGCCATCACCTTATGGCTTATGCGAATATGTTTCTCCGTGACCTTGAGAGGATCGGCGATTGCAAGAAACGAATGAACGTGCTCCCCTTGGGAAGCTGTGCGCTTGCAGGTACTACATATCCGACCGACAGACATTTTGTTGCCGAGAAGCTTGGATTTGACTCGGTATCCGAAAACAGCATCGACGGCGTGTCCGACCGCGATTTTGCGATAGAGCTTGCTTCTGCCATTGCCATTACGATGATGCACCTCTCGCGCTTCTCCGAGGAGATGATAATGTGGTGCTCGTGGGAATTCAAATTCATCGAGCTTGACGATGCATATTCTACCGGCTCGAGCATTATGCCCCAGAAAAAAAATCCCGACATAGCAGAGCTTGTCCGTGGCAAAACAGGACGAGCTTACGGCGACCTTATCACCCTTCTCACACTTATGAAGGGCATCCCGCTTGCATACAACAAGGACATGCAGGAGGACAAAGAAGCGATATTCGATTCGGTCGACACGGTAAAGCAGTGCCTTTCGATGTTCACACCCATGCTCCGTACAATGAGCGTGCGTAAGGACAACATGGCGGCGGCGGCAAACCGCGGCTTCATAAACGCAACCGACTGTGCAGACTACCTCGTTACAAAGGGGCTTCCCTTCCGCTCGGCTTATAAGGCGGTAGGCGAGATCGTCGCATATTGCATAGACAAGGGCAAGACGCTTGAAACACTCACGCTCGACGAGTACAAGAGCTTTGACCCCCTCTTTGAGAGCGATGTATTCGATTTTATAAATATGACGACCTGCGTAAAGAAGAGGACCTCATTCGGCGGCACATCCCCCGATTCGGTCAGAGCACAGGTAGCTTCTGCAAGAAAGAAAATATAAAAATAAAGGACGGAAAAAAATT
>JAZNZQ010000014.1:0-2010 GCA_045595035.1 Eubacteriales bacterium
TAAAAATGAAATATTTTCTTGACAGTGCAGATTTTAATGAGATAAAGCGCTCGCTTGAGCGTTATCCGCTCGACGGAGTCACGACCAATCCCGCGATACTTGCGCGCGATCTGCCGAAAGACGTGCCGCTTCGTGACGCGCTTGTATACATCAGAAATCTATCCGATAGTAAGCTTATGTTCGTTCAGGCGACTTCGCACGACACCGACGAAATGGTACGCGATGCAAACAAAATATGCGATCTGCTCGGTGGAGATCTTTCGATAAAGCTACCCTCAACGACCGAGGGCTTCGCCGCGGCGAAGGTGCTTGTGTCCGAGGGGATAAGCATCACGATGACGGCGGCATATTCGTCCTCTCAAGCGATGCTTGCGGGGGCAGTGGGCGCGGATTTTGTCGCACCCTACATCTCGCACCTTGACAACATGTCGCTTGACGGAGCAGGCATCGCGGGCGAGATGGCACGCCAGCTGCTCTTTCACGAAAAGAAGACTGAGGTGCTTGCGGCCTCCTTTCGCACCGCCGCGCAGGTCGAGCGTTGCATAGCGGGCGGAGTCAGTGCCGTAACCGTGACCGCCGATATGCTCGACACGCTTGCGACACACTCGGGAACATGGGCAGAGGTCGAAAACCTCGGTGCAAAGTGGTCTTCAAGATTCGGCAACAAAAACATAGGTGAGCTTATATAAAAACGCGGTGGGAAGAAATTTTCTTCTCACCGTTGTTTTTTTGCTTAGTATATGATAAAATAATATCAGAAAAACCCAAGGGAGGTACAACTAATGGGACTTATTAAAGCAATCATGGGTGCTGCGGGCGGCGTGCTTGCCGATCAGTGGCGCGAATATTTTTACTGCGACTCTCTCGCATCCGACGTTCTTGTGACCAAGGGCAGAAAAAGGATAAGCGGAAAGCGCTCCTCCAACACCAAGGGCGAAGACAATATAATCTCAAACGGCGCGATCATAGCCGTCGCTGACGGACAGTGCATGATGATCGTAGAGCAGGGCAAGGTCGTAGAGCTTTGCGCCGAGCCGGGCGAGTTCACCTACGACACATCGACCGAGCCATCCATCTTCTACGGCGGACTCGGAGACGGCATCGCTGACTCATTCAAGAACATCGGCAAAAGATTCACCTTCGGCGGAGACACCGCAAAGGATCAGCGCGTGTTTTATTTCAACACCAAGGAGATAATGGGCAACAAGTACGGCACCCCCGGCGCTGTTCCCTTCCGCGTTGTTGACAGAAACGTCGGTCTTGACATCGACATCGGCGTGCGTTGCCACGGAGAGTATTCCTACCGCATTACCGACCCGATGCTCTTCTACACCAACGTGTGCGGCAACATCGAGGACGATTTTACGCGCGATGTGCTCGACCCTCAGCTGAAGTCGGAGTTTCTGACCGCACTCCAGCCCGCATTTGCAAAAGTGTCCGAGATGGGCGTGCGTTACAGCGCGCTCCCCGGTCATACGGTCGAGCTATGTGAAGCGCTCAACGCCACTCTCTCGAAGAAGTGGTCCGAGACAAGAGGCATTTCGGTCTCATCCATCGGTGTTTCCTCCGTGAAGGCATCCGAGGAAGACGAGGCAATGATAAAAGAGCTGCAGAGAAATGCGGCATTCAAGAATCCCACCATGGCGGCGGCTCATCTCGTCGGCGCACAGGCAGAAGCAATGCAGTCGGCGGCAAAGAACGAGGGCGGAGCTATGAACGCCTTTGTCGGCATGGGAATGGCTAACAACGTCGGCGGCGCAAATATGCAGAATCTCTATGCCATGGGCGCGGCGACTGAGGAAAAGAAGGCGAAAGCAAACGTCTGGAAGTGCACGTGCGGCGCCGAAAACGAGGGCAAATTCTGCCACGAGTGCGGAAAAGCGAGAGAGGACGGCTGGAAATGCTCCTGCGGGAGTTTAAACAAGGGTAAATTCTGTCCCGAATGCGGCGCGAAAAAGCCCGCGGGCGAGCTCCTTTACAAGTGCGACAAGTGCGGCTGGGAGCCCGAGG
>JAZNZQ010000015.1:0-3247 GCA_045595035.1 Eubacteriales bacterium
TGAATATACAAGTGCTTTTTTTGCGTTTGTATTTTTCTATGATAACTGATAGAATTTAAGTATTACCCATACCAATCTGTTCTGTGGTATAATTACACAGTCAAAAGGACGGTGTGAAAATGGGTATACTTACAAATGCGCTTGTTATAGCAGTGGGCTGTTTTGTCGGCGGACGGATAAACAAGGATAAAGGAAAGCTCTCTGACTTCCGTGTGCTGGGAATCGCAATAATCATAGTGAGCATTGTCGGTTTTTTTGAGAATATTTTCTCCGTTGAAGAAAATTATCTTTCGGGGACCAATATGACGGTCGTGCTTTTTGCCTATATGATCGGAACGAAGATGGGCGAGCTTCTTCATCTTGAGGATCTCTTCAGCAATTTAGGTAAGACTGACAATGCAAGTGTTAATGCTGTTATCGATGCCTTCCTTTATTTCGGTGTGGGCGGGATGCAGGTCTGCGGACCGATAGAGCTTGCACTTAACCGCGACAATACACAGCTTTTTATAAAAAGTGCAGTCGACCTGCCGTTTGCTCTTGCATTTGGGGCGGCCTATGGGACCGCGGCGGCGTTATCTTCGATACCCGTTGCATTGGTCCAGGCAGCGATCGCTGTTCTGGCGTATATATCGGCATCGCTTTTCAGTGAGACGGCGGTATCACAGATATGCGCTATGGGATACCTGATACTCTTTTTCTCGGGATACAATCTTATCAGCAACCGAAAAAACAGAGTAAGTAACGTAAATATGTTGCCGTCCCTTTTGCTCGTTTTGTTCTTCAATATTGTAAAGGAGTTTTTGTATGACTATTCAACAATGTAAATATATTTTGAAAATTGCGGAGTGCGGCTCGTTCAATGAAGCATCAAAACAGCTCTTTGTTGCACAGTCGAGTCTTTCTGTCAGCGTCAAATCGCTTGAGAGAGAGCTTGGAATAAAAATATTTGAGCGCTCGGGGAACGGGGTGTACCTTACCTCCGAGGGAGCAGAGTTTGCACGGTATGCAAGACAGATAGCAGAACAGAATGATTTTATTGTTGATCGATACAGCACCGAAAAGACTTGCGAACGTTTATATGTATCCACACAGCACTATGATTTTGTTGCGGACATATTCAGCAAACTTGTAAATGAGACCAAAGAGGAATATTACCGTTTTACATTGCGCGAGATGAAAACATACGATGTTATACGCGAAACAGAGAATGCATACAGTGATATCGGCATTATTGCTATCAAGGCGAACGATTACGGTATAATGGAGCGCTATATCTCAAAAAGAGGACTTATATTTACCCCGATACTTAAGGCGCTTCCGCACGTTTTTGTACGCGCTGAGCACCCGCTCGCAAAATATATTCAAATAAGTGCGTCCGAGCTTAAGGAATACCCTTATGTTTCGTATGAGCAGGGAGAACACGATACGTCCTTTTTTACCGAAGAGTTGTCGTCGTCCAAGAGTGATAAGCACATTCAGATAAGCGACCGTGCAAGTCTTATGAATGTCCTTCTTGCTACCGATTGTTATACGGTAGGAACAGGAATAATGCCGTCAAATCTGAATGAGTCACGAATCGTCAGCATCCCCTATAAAAGTGACGATTATTATACTATAGGGTATATTCTTCGTGCCGACAGAAATATATCTGCTATGACAAAAACATTTATAGATATGCTTTTTACGCTTGGAGAGAGATTTCGGGGAAAGTAAAAATATTGATACTTTTTTGCACGATTGCTATATAAAAGACTCTTTGCCTGTGCTATACTTGATTAAACAAACAGGGGAGGGATCTGTTATGAAAATTGCAATACAGCTTTATACGATGCGCAAGTTTATGTCGGGCGAGGAGCTTGATGCAACACTTGCAAAAATAAAAAAGATCGGTTACGACTACGTTGAGACAGCGGGATATGCGGGACTTTCTGCCGAAGAATTCAAGGGGCATCTCGATGCGGCGGGACTTACACCTGTGTCGGCGCATATCGGATACGACAATTTCAGAGATCTCGATAAATTGAAGGAAGAGCTTGCATCTCTTGGCATCAAGGAATGTGCGATCCCCGGCTTTGACCGATTCTATTTTCCCGAGAGCGCGGCGGGCTTTACTTCGCTTGCCGAGAAGATGGAGGGATTTGCCGTTTCGCTTAGAGAGAGCGGAATAGGACTGTCCTACCATAACCATAAAGAGGAATTCTATCTCCACGGACCCGCATGCGGAGAGCAGTACATCTTCAACACATCTAAGTCTCTCGGATTTCAGCTTGACTGCGGTCATTGCCTGGCGGCAGGGGAAGAGCCGTCCGAATGGATACGCAGATATGGGGATAGGACATATTCCGTCCACGCAAAGGATATAAACTTTGATGATGACGGCAAGCGTTACGACACCCCCATAGGTGACGGACTTGTCGATTGGGACAAGGTGTTTTTCGAGCTTGTAAAGACGAAATGCGAATGTATTATCGTCGAGCACGAGAGTATGCGGGGAGATATGTTTGAGCATATCGAGCGCTCGTACAAATTCCTTTCCAAAAAGATAAAGAAATATTATAACTGAGAAAAAGACCGCGAAAGCGGTCTTTTTCTTGACATTATTAAAGAGAAGATATATAATATAAAAGGAAAAGGAGGTAAGGGTATGAAGCTTGATTCAAAAACGATGTTTTCGACTATGAGTCCGTGGCGGCTCTTTTTTGTTGTGGCGCTTCCCGGCATGATAAGCATGTTTTCGATGTCGATATATACCATTCTTGAAGGGATCTTTATCGGACACAAGCTCGGAGAGGCGGCATTTGCCGCAGTCAATATCGCTTTTCCCGTGATAATGATAAATTTTTCTATCGCCGATCTTATCGGTGTCGGCTCGTCGGCTCCCATCTCGATAGCCCTCGGCAGAAAGGATGAAAAGAGCGCAAATAACATCTTTTCTTGCTCGGTGCTCCTCATTTTTCTTACCTCATTTGTAATGGGTGCGATAATGTATTTTGCCGCAGCTCCGCTTGCCGGCTTTATGGGCGCCGATGATAGCTTGCTTGACATCTCGGTCAAATACATACGCACGTACGCTTTGCTAAGTCCCATTACGACTATATTTTTCGCTATGGACAACTATCTTAGAATATGCGGATACGTAAGGATGAGCATGGTCGTGAACATATTCTTCAATGCCGCGACTCTTGTATTTTTGCTTCTCTTTCTATTTGTTTTTGAGATGGACGTGTCCGGCTCTGCGCTTGCGAGC
>JAZNZQ010000016.1:0-3149 GCA_045595035.1 Eubacteriales bacterium
GTCGTATCGATGAAGCCAAACACCTTCTGTCCCATGCGTCGATCTGTTCATTGCAAAAGCGTCAGAACATTTACAGAGATCAGCGTTGCAAGATGCTTCGAAAAACATATACGCCATCGGAAGAAGTTCAAATAAATCAAATTTATCAAACGTTCCGAAAACATATTCTTGACCGCGTATACAAATAACATCGTTCTCTTTTCTATTCGATATCAAATACGTGCAACCTACACGAAGGAGCATTTTATCCAATGTTGAACACAATGCAGTTCCAATCTTTTGAGCAAGCTTGTCTTTCCAATTTTGTACTTCCATATCTCGAAAAGCGGATTTATAGTTAGGTGTTTTAGGAATAAGCGTCAATTCAAAACTATCGCTCTCAACATCTGTTTCCAAAAAATCAGATTGTTTGTCTTCCAAATTAACAACGTAATTTTGGATTCCGGATGCATCTTTAATTATCGCCTCACAACTATAAAGACTGTTCGAAAAATTCAATGATAATCTCATTTTGTATCCTTCCTGTTTTATTGCCTTGTGCCCTTGTATTACAAAGGCACAAGGCAAAGCCCACACCCCTACTCTTATTCCGACTTCGTCGGAGTGATATTATTGCTGTAGCGATAGTGACACCAAACTCACAAAGCGAATATCACTGCAAAGCAATAGGACTCGCCAGAGGCGAATAGAACTGGAGAGATACTCCGTTAAGAGTATCTCTCCCATGCGTAACTCATTTTTTTAATATGCATAAAATGCGTGATTTGCGATGGTCATAATGTGTGTGCAGTTGTACACCGTCCAAAGACTGGATGCTATGCTCGGATTTAAGAAGAAGACCATATCCTTTGAGAGCGAAAAGCCCTCAAGACATATCTTTGCTGCAACGACAGAGATGTCATAGGGTGTCTGGTAGATCGTTCCCGTTACCGTAGGGGTAAACTGTACACCATAGCGATTGTCAAAAACGATTCCGTATACGGTCTGGGGATAACCGGGGATGTCCATTCTGTTGAGAACGACGTTTCCGACTGCTATCTGACCGAGAAGCGGCTCGCCGCAGCTCTCTGCGCTGATTATTCTTGAGAGCCAATAAAGATCGCTTTGGTTGTAAAATGTGTCCGCACTCTCGATCGGGCCGGTAGGAGCTCCGACAACGGCGGCACATTCGGCTTCGTTCCAGGTGACCTCTGCACCGTACGCTTTTGCGATGGGGCGTATCGGTACGTAAAGTCTGTTATCTTCACCGATGAAATTGGGGCTGGCGGAAAAGAGGCATCTGCCGTTGGCGGTTATGTACTCCTCTCCCTTGGCTGCTGTTATGAAAAGGCCTTCTGCCTTGATGGTTGCGGTTCCGCTTTCGGGGTTCCATGTGACCTCACACGCGCCCATAGCGTCGCAGAAAGCGCGAAGGGGAACGTATGTGAGTCCGTTTACGATCTTTGCCTTACCCGCTTCAAAGACCGTGTCGTTGACGTATACCATTACGCCGCCCTCACCTGCTGCAGCTATCGGAAGAATAGCTACCGCGAGAAGAAGAACGGTCATAAAAAGCGCCGTCATTTTCTTGAAATTCATTTTAAGTTTGTCCTCCTTGATTTTGGGGCTAGATGTCGCCCTTGTGTTAAAAGATATGCCAAAGAGAATTTGAATATGTGCGGCACGTTCATTTTAACATTTTCCTCCTGTCGAAGCAACGCACAATATGTGGTCACATGACAAGATATTTCCTACCTTAGAGTGATAAATTCGCTGTTTTTACCATATATTTTTATGACGTAAAAAAAGCGCGCGTTCTATTATTATATTCATTTTGTATGGAGTTGTCAAGAAAAATTATGAAAAATTTTGATCTCGGCACCAAAAAAGAGGTTTTCTCGATAAGAGAAGTGGGGAAAGAACTGCTGAAAATTGAAATAATCGGGCTTGAATACGCCAAAAACGGCGAAACAGACGAAAAAGTGGAGCGCATTGTCTGCTTTTACGATGAAATTGTAAACAATTGCAAAAAGTATGCCGAAGAGGTGCTCTCGGCGAAAATAAAGGGTGAATATGATGAGAGCGTTTCGACGGGGGAAGGAAGAAGATTCAAAAAATACCTGTACAGAACAGAGTGTGAGGCAAGCGAATATAACGGGGAGCTTTTTGTTAACGTCCGTATGACACTTACACGGGTGGGAAGTGTGCTTAAAGAGAAAAGGGTGGGTCATGTGTGGGAACTTAAAAGCGGTCTGCTGATACCGCAATATAATAGGAAGAAAAGTAATAAAAAGAAGGGTAAATGACTTGACAAAAAGCACTTTATAGTGTACAATATCAGTACGAAGCATTTATGCAACTGACGGATTCTCGCGGACTTACCGCGGTGGAGTATAAATGTTATTATGTCGACCGTCTGGGCAATTCGGGTTGTTTAAATCTGAATTGTCTTTTTTTGTTATTTTTCAGGAGGTTACTATGGAACACAAGAATTGGAAAGGGTTTAAGCCGGGCGTATGGCAGAATGAGATAAACGTGCGTGATTTTATCCAGGCAAACTATAAAGAATATAAGGGCGATGCAAGCTTTCTTTCGGGCGCCACCGAGAGAACGAACGGAATAATGAAGAAGCTTAACGAGCTTTTTGCGCTTGAACGTCAGTTTGGCGGCGTTCTTGACATTGACACCGTAACGGTATCCTCGCTTAAGAACTATTCTCCCGGATATATAGATAAAGAAAATGAGATAATCGTCGGAATGCAGACGAACCGACCGTTAAAGCGCGGTGTTAACCCCTTTGGCGGTATGAGAATGGTACGTCAGGCGTGCGAGGCATACGGATACAAGCTCAGTCTTAACGTGGAAGAGGAGTTCCGTTTCCGTACTACTCATAACGACGGAGTTTTCCGTGCGTATACCGACGAGATGAGAGCTGCGCGTAAGTGTCACGTAATTACGGGCCTTCCCGATGCATACGGCAGAGGAAGGATCATAGGCGATTACCGCAGAGTCGCGCTTTACGGTGTGGACAAGCTTATCGAAGAAAAGAAGAAGGACAAGGCAAAGCTCTCTGAGGCAACCTTTGATACAGAGCATATTCGTCTCGACGAAGAGCTTTACAGACAGATAACCTTCCTTGGATATCTCAAGGATATGGCGGAGATGTACGG
>JAZNZQ010000017.1:0-5016 GCA_045595035.1 Eubacteriales bacterium
ATTGTCTTCCTAAGACCGCTTGGCCTCCGACTTGTGTTGAGCGCAAGTACATCGAAGAGGTCGGCGCTATGAACATCTTCTTCAAGATAAACGGAACGCTCGTCACACCCATGCTCAACGGAAGCATCCTTCCCGGCATAACGCGCGACTCTGTAATAAACCTCTGCAAGTCCTGGGGAGTTCCCGTTGAGGAGAGAAAGATCTCTGTCGACGAGCTTCTCGAGGCACAGAATAACGGCACGCTCGAAGAGGTATTCGGCACGGGTACAGCCGCTGTTATCTCGCCCGTAGGCAAGCTTCGTTACAAGGACGAGGTAATGACCATCGGTGACGGAAGCATCGGAACCTTGAGCCAGAAGATCTACGACACGGTAACAAAGCTCCAGTGGGGAGAATCGGAAGACCCCTTCGGCTGGAGAGTCACAGTAGAATAAAAAAAGAAAGCTGACCGCACGGTCAGCTTCTTTTTTCATATAAGCATTTTTTTAAGAAGATTATTTTCCTATCCACCTATCCTTATATCCCATCCATATATCGGGAAGCTGATCGCACAGCCATCTATCTCCCTCTTTCACAAACACGAACTCATAATCGTCAAAACGGTAGATGGGAAAGATGCCGACTCTTTTTCGACAGATGATCGATACGCGGTCCGCACTCTTTTCCTTTATAGAAAATTCCGCATCAAAGCTATCGCTGTACAGCCCCTGACCGCCTACCCATGCATAGAGCTTGCCATCATAATATACAATGGGAGGAGAAGGTCTCCCGGTCATTTCCCCCGTTCCGTCTCCGCACTCTTTCATGATGGCTTCTGCCATTCTGTCGGTAAACTTTGTTTCAAAATAAGCACGCAGAGAGTCGAGATCGTGTACGTCGTTTCCTTCAAAATAATCGCCTTCTATCGGGGCGTATGTGCGCTGTCCGTACAGATTTATTATCTTCCCCTGCGGGTCGGGAGAGAGAACACTTGAGTTGATAAACCAATAGCCGATATCCCTTACAGAATCAACATACTCCATAAACTCTGCCGTACCCTCACCGTACACAGCACGGAATTTGGTATAAGGATCGTCTATGGGCAACCGGCCTTCGACTGTGATAGTGCCGTTCTCGACTGTAAGCGTTCTGTCGACGATGCTGCATCCGCTCTTTTCTTTTGCCGCGCGGAAAAATGCCTTCGCATCATCCGAAAGTCCGTCTATATTCATATATGCCTCAAACTCGGGGTCTGTCGTGGTCGGAACGCCGGTCGTCTCAGGTGCCTTTGTCGTCTCATCTGTTGCATTGTCCGGAATATCTACGTCCGCACACGAAGTGGACCCAAACAGCAAAGCAAAAGATAAAATAATGCAAACAAAAACCAACGGTATTCTCATAGCGCACTCCTATTGTGTTTATTTAATTTCAGTATACTATATCACACAAGATTTGTCAATATTTGCTCAAAAACACCTGCCGATCATAGATCGACAGGTGTTTTCATATTAAAATATCAGATAATTATCGCAAAGCCACTTTCCGTCTGTCTTTACAAAGCTTATTTTATACTCTCTTACAGAAGCCGCGATATTCTCTGCCGCCGTATCGTAGAGTCTGTACAAAAGCGTCACGCGCTCAGCGCTTTGTTCAAATGCACAAAGCTCGGGCATGCCGTATCTGTTCCCCGCGACACTGTAATATCCCCATAGCTTGCCGTCAAAATGTGCTATATATGGTATTGCGATCGATTTTGAGACATTCTCCTCATCGGTACACATCACCATAAAATAATCGACGATTTCTTTTGTGAACACACTTTCAAAGTATGCCTTAAGTGATGGAATATCGGTAATATCATTCTGCGCAAGTATCGGGTTTGTCGCGGGCAGATAATTATACCCATGCCATTTTGTAAACTTCTCCGTACCGTTGTACTCGTAGAGATTGCTCGTATGGTAGAACCACGAGGAAAGTTCCTTTGCTCTCTCAAAATCCTCACGGAAGATATATGCGGTCATATCACTTACTGCAAGACCGTATCTAAGCCCGCCGTAGTACGAATCCCTTGACACTCTTTCACTTGCCCTGAACAGCATATCGTCCGCCACAAGCTCGTATGTAAGCTCAACATAGAGGCCGTCTGCCTTGGCAGTACAAGTGATCTGGTACTGTCTGCTCTCCATATACGGTTGGAACTTCTTTGCAAGCTCACCCGTCGGGTCGTTGACCGCGATTATCTCCTCGGCCGTGGGCAGATAGTGCGAGCGCACCTGTTTTGCCTCAAGGTCAAAGAGCGTTGCGCCCTCTCGGCTGGGATCGATGTTCGAGATATAGCTCACAACGAGTGTTTTTTCGTCCTCGCTGAGTGTGAGTACCGTACTGCCCGGCAAGAACGCCGCGTGATGCAGCCCCTCTCCGCTGTCACAGCTTATAGAAAGCAGATTTTCGCTATCGCCTGTCTTTCTTATATGCACTGTTCTCATATCGCGAGTAAGATACGCGCCGTAGTGCTCGGAGATGGGATAATAGGTGTACTCACTCGGTCTTGACGTTCTTTTTGGTAAATCGGTAAACACCCACGAACCGTGGATATACTCAAAGGGATAATCGAATGTGACCTCGCCTGTTACCTTAGTGCGGTCATTTATATCTACAACTTTCGTCGTCTCTCTGGCGATATATTTTCTATCCGATTCCTTTATTATCTCAAGCGTGCTTGAATGAAGAGAATTATCTCTGTATCCTTCACTTATGCTTTGATAAAGGATCCCATCACGCTCGGCAAATCTCCCCGTTTCGGCAAGAAGACGCACTGTGAGCGCGGGCGAGAAGAACTGCTCAAGGTATTCGATCATCCCATCCCAGGTGTCATACGGAAATCTCTCGGTCGGTATAACTCGGTAATATGTCAGACCGTTCACTTCTATCTTATCGCTGCTTGACACCTGCGCAACGGTAGGATTGTATCTTAAGTGATTTCCCACCGAGCGTGCAGCCGAAAGCGACTTTTTGATGGCTATCTCGGTGTTATCGGGGTCAGAAATGCGTGCCGCGGCCACGTTCTTTATTGCCGTCTCGATCTCATTTGCGGCATCGAAGGCGTTTGCGTTTTTGAGTTCGATCATTACACCGAGATAATATCCGCCGCCAAGCTCAAGCAAGTATTCATACATCGCCGAAATGCTTGCCTCCATTGACCTTATCTCTTCATCTCTGCCCTGCAAGACCATCGCCGATCTCATAGTTTCAGGAATCTCCCATACAAATCTTCGTGTGTTGTAATTGTATCCCTCTGCTTTGCCCTTTGTTTCCTTTAGAACACAGTTATATACGGGTGCCGCGCCTGTTACTATCCTCAAATAAAAATTCTCGATATCCTTTGCGGCGCACATGTCGTCACAATATCTCACCTGATATGAAACATCGTATTTTTCGGTATCAATAGGCATGCTGACGCGATATTTTCCGTAGTTCTCGGTCAGATGATCGAAATATATCGCCTGACAGTCATACGCATCAACAGTTTTGGTGTAAAGATGCTCTGTCTCCTCGACACCGACATATCTCCAGAAGCCGCGATCTCCCTCGGTGATATATTTGAACGTAAAGCGGTAATTTCCGAACACCTTCTCGGGAGATTCGTTCATATCATCACCTATAAGCGTACAATCGTACACCACTCTATCGCCCATCTGTGACACCGACACGTCGGAGGCACTCCAGCTATTGCCCGAGCCAACTCCCACGCCGTTAGGTATCTTTATCTCTCCGCCGTTGTAATTCTCGACACCAAAGACCTCATAAGCGATCCTTGCCGCGTCATCTGCCGACAAATACCAGGTCATATTGTTGTCAATAAGACGCCAATAACCGCTGTAGATAAATCCGTTTTCTCTGTAATAGCTCACGCAAGAGAGCCCGATGAAGCAGCGTATCACATCGTCGTTTACCGCCCCGCCCGCGAGCTGCTTTTCGGTAAGAGCGCCATCTATCAGAATTCTCGACATCATATCAAAATCGGTGGGGCGCTCCTCCTTCTTGAAGCTGATCGGCAGAGGGTCGACCGATTCTATCATCGCCGCCTCGCTCTTATCAACTATAAGGTGGATAAATCCGTCGTATTCGTATATTCTTCCGCTTATTTTTTGAATATCGGAGGTTGTAGTCGTACCGTTGTTCGTCGAAGAAAATCTCACGCTTGCCTCAAACGCTCCGCTCGTATTATCATAGGTGTAGGTGCCGTTGTAAGTGCCGCCCGCACCCGAGCCCGCGCGGTAAGCGGAGAGCTCGATATTGCCGTTATTGAACAAGAATGTGTAAGATGCAAGTCCGTCGCCGCGCGAGAACGCTTTCGCCTTATATGTGCCCTTAAGCTCACCCGAGTATGGCCTACCCAATGTAAGCACGACCTCTTTTGTCATGGTGGCTACAAGCTCTGTCTTCATTACACGTCCGTGTCTTGCCGTAACGTGATAGGTCATATATGCGTCAAAGTCGCCCCGCGCCTTGTAGTCATTCTGCATACCGAATACCGCGTAAAACTCCGTGTCACTGCCGGCATTCAGCGTGGTCCAATAGGAATTTGTGTTCTTCTCAAAGCTCGTATATGCGATCCCATCGCCCGTCTTATATCCGTACATCGCGGCGGGAACAAGATATGCCTCACGCGTGCCCGAATTGGATATTACGGTATGATACGTGCCAACCTTCTCCGACCAGTTATATTCATACTCCCAGGTCACGCCGTCGTCCTTTGAGAGAATATCCACGCTTGTATCGGGGCCGACTCCCTCTTTAAGCGCGACGGTACATGTCAGTGTCTTGCCGTCATACTTGAAGCTTATCGGCGTTGTTTGTCTGAAATCGGCAAGCCCTGTCGGGATCTCTATATTCACTCTGTTCCAGTTCTTTCCGCCGTCGTCGGTGCGTGCGATCACGATGCCGTCGTACGCTCCGCGCTCATACCCCATCAATCCGATCTTATCGGAGATGAAGAATGCGCTTGTGGTGATTCCCGACCAGGTTGCGGCAAAC
>JAZNZQ010000018.1:0-5601 GCA_045595035.1 Eubacteriales bacterium
GTTGTTTTCATCCGCGGAGAGATCAAGCGCCTTCATAAGAGTATCGGTGTTCAGCATATGTGTACCATGGCCGTACTCACCGTTGATATCGTGCCCGACAACCACAAGAGGTTTGAAGCGTCGTATCATCTCGACTTGAAAGGATATAAGATCATCCTCGGTATATCCCGCCCACTTATATTGCGAAAGCGCGTAGCCGAGCGATTCGGAATAAAGGTCGGGAAATTCGGAAATGACGGGATAGTGCGTAATGCCGACCGTCCAAAGCCCGTTAAGCTGTTCGTGGGGGCGGTTGTGAGTATCAAAATGATGCGTGTAATATACGACCTGAACGTTAAGACCTCTCTCACCCGCGTAATACGGAAGTATTCCCGCAAAAAAGAGCTGTTCATCGTCCGAATGGCTCGAGAGCAAAAGCAGGTCCGCCTCACCGTCGCAGGGCTTCTTCCATATCTGCACCCACTCGGGCACTTTCCCCGCGCCGAAGGCGTATATATCTGCAAGAGAAACCTCGCCCGATGTAAAATCAAGCTTTATACTTTTTACGCCCCCACCAAGAAATGCGGTTATATCAAGATAGGTGTGAAGAAAGGCATCCTTGCCGCAGACAACGCTCTTGCCGCTTGCCGTGTCGGTCACGCTGAATTCCCCATAGAGGCGGTCGAAGATGATATAGAGCGAGGCGATATCCTCTTCGGAGGCAAGCGTAATGCTTGCATTTTCGCCAAGAGAGTTGTAGGTGTTGTAATTGCCGTCGGATAATCGCTTGGCAACATTCTCGCTCACGCCCGAGATCGATAGAAACAGCCCGTCCGCCTCGGCTGCTAATATTGGCAGAACGGCAAGTGTAACAAGAGCGCACACCGCCAAAGCAAAAATCATCCTATTTATTATATATACAGTTTTTCTCATACCGTCACTGTCCTTTTGTTTATTTATAGATTATATCATATCACATAATACGCTTTTTGTCAAAAAAAGCAACAAAAAAGCCCCGAAGGGCTTTTTTGTTTATCCTTTATATCTCGGTGTTACTACCGTTATCGCTCTGTTGTAAACGTGGACGTTTTCCCCGATGCGGTCATTATCCGAAGGTGGATCGATCGAAACGAGAAGCTTCGAGAAATCCACCGAATAGAAGTTGACCTTGTCGCCTATCACTATCCATCCGAGTCCCTCAAAAAATTGCCTTGTATTCGTGAGGTCTACCTCGCCCGCTTTCACCTCGGAGATGTATACACGCTTTCCGTTCTCCAGCTTAAACACGGTCGTTGCGGCTATGCGCTTTTTGTTGCCGTCCTTGTCAATGCTGCATAGTGCGGTAGTCACTTGCATTCCCGTATCACCGTATTTTGCGTTTTCCTCGACGTAGATATATCCGTCGTGCGCCGCTATGAGATAATCGGTGCCGCGGTATTCCTTGTTTTCACCGGTCTCGATATTGTACGTGCCGTAGCCCTTTATGTGCTCCCAGCCGGTTATTGAATATGCAAAGGTGGTGTCATCTATAAATCCGGAAACAGAATAGCTCTCGCTCACCTGTACGTCTCCCGACTTTTTTGTAAGGATCCTCGTACTGCTTCCGTCGCTCATGAGAAGATCAATTCCGCCACTCGCTTCGGGGAAAGCATCATAAACTGTAAAGACAGTATATCTTCCGTCGGGTGAGGTGGTACGCCTTCTTTGATAATAGGGCATGACGCTGTCCTTTTCGGTAAGAGAAGCACCCGACTCGGATATTTCCACGTCATAGGATACTACCTCGCCCTGCATAGTCACAATAGAAAGCTCGGCAGCCCTATCGGTATGCAAGAGAGATACAAGGTGTCCGTTCTGTCCGGCTTTCTCGGTAAGAGTTGCAATGATGTCATTGTATATAACTTCTCCCGTGAGCGTATCTATGATATAAAGCTCGACGTTATAGGTGTCACTGTTGCCGCTTATGATATTAAGCAGTACGTTTCTGTTTTCGATCACGTACAGCACGTATCTGTCGTCATAGTCGAAGACCGTATAATTTGCGAGTGCAGTGCGAAGCGGTATCTCAACATCGTGCACGCCCGTGTTATAGAGGTTCGATATTACCTCAAGCTTGCCGTGGGGCAGGACCTTCTCACGCTTTTCGATCGTAATATCGGTTATCTTGCCGACAGGATTCTTACAAAACGCCTCGCGCCAAAGAGCAAGCTTTTCCTTGTCCCCGCCCGGATATCCGCTCGGGAAAGTAGTGTCGGTCTCCTCATAGAGTGCGGTGATGATATAGTCCTTTCCGATAAGCAATGTTGCGGGAGAATCGGCGCAGACTGCATCGTTCCACCATACGCCTTCGCCGCCACCGCCTATTTTAAGTCCTGCTATCTCACCCGCATATTCGGAGGTGAGCTTTACCTTATCGGGACTGCTCAGCTCGTCAAGAGGCAGAGTCCTGTCGCGGTTTTCGAATATGAGGATCACGCCGCCAAATTTTTCTATGCTATATGCCGAAAGATTCACTCTGCTCTCATTTTCAACAAGCGTAAGTGCGCCGTACTTCGCCTTTATATCGCGGACCTTCATCGAAAGAAGATCTGTCAGCTCGTGCGCTTCATTATCCCAGACAGTTACGTCGGGTATGACCTCGGGCGGCACTGTCGGAGTCGTCGTTTCGGGGAGTGCCGTTGTTTCGGGAGAAACTGACGTATCGGGAGTGGGAGCAGTCTCGGGAGCTTTTGTCGTGTCATATGGTATCGTCGTCTCGGGAGATGCCGTATCGGACGGTCCTGCCGTACTGTCGGGCGAGAGCGTGTTATCGTCGGGCTCCTTTTCGCCTCCACAGGTGAAAAGTATTATGCAAACTGCAATAAGCAGACATGTCAGAATTATCAAAGCGGTTTGTTTTTTCATAGTCATACCTCCTTTTCTGCAATAATTTTTATTCTTGCGGCCGGTCCGGGACCACTACGGTTATGTTATTTTCGTATACAAGTATAAGATCCCTATAGGTCTCGTTTTTGTTGCAACGCTCAAACGCGGTATGAAGGACCGTAAATCTGTCATTGTACAGACGGATCACATCATCGTTTACGACAAGCCATCCGTCGGGCGTGTATTCCAGCGAACAGCCCGTAATATCCATTTCATAGTTCTTCGGCTTGGCTTCGACAATATACTCCTTATTTATCGTGGTTCTGTTATATGAGGAGGCAAGCTTTTCCGGATAGCCCTCGGGCCAATGGGCGAAGACCCCGCATTTCCACTCTGCCTCGCTTATACGCGAGCCCCTTGTATAAAAGCGTTCGGGTCCCACGCCGATAAGATCAAGCCCGTCAAGCCACTCTTGTTTCTCGCCTGTTTCCATATCGTAGGTTCCATAGCCGAAGATATACTCCCAGCCGCAGATCTTGTATATCATCTTGGTGCCGATAAATCCGTACGCTACATACACGCGCATGTGCTCTCCTCCCGGGCGGTTTTCGATAACGCGGCAGAGCGTTCCGTCGGGCATAAGGAGATCGATCCCGCCGTCGGCATCGACAAGAGATTCTCTTGTATTAAATGCAATATACTTGCCGTCGGCAGACACGATACGTTCTCGCGACCATGCTTTTACGGGTTCTTTTGTCTCGGCGATCTCAAACTCACCGTCGACAAGCTTTATCTCATACGCGTAATGATATTCCGAGGGGAAATTTTTCCACGCGACAAGCTGTGCGCCGTCCGAGGTATGAAGAAAACGAAAATCCACATTGTTTACCGAATAAGGAAGGGTGCACAACTCATGACGAAGCACCGTCTCGGCACTTGCCGCGTCGATCATGAGCGCTTCTATCTTGTATGTTCCGTTCGGGTCCTCGGGATAAAAATCATGACCGTCAATAATGAACAGCGAGTATCTTTCATCGAAATCGTATTTATATATGTTTGTCGCCCTTGAATCCAAGGCGAGATCGATCTGACGCACATTTATGTTGCCCGCGTTCGATATCACCGAAAATGTATCGCGCGTCTCGGCCTCTTTTAGCTTGGCTATGCGAATTTCGGTAATATTTCCGACCGGATCCTTGCACATATATTCTGACCATACGTCTTTCTCGGACTGTGAATACTGAGGATGCCCGAGCGGGAAGGTTTCATACGTTTTTTCTCTGATGGCTTTGAGCGAATATTCTTTTCCGTCAAGCACCGTCACGATGTCGGGTGCAAACTCGGCATAGCTCCACTCTATTCCCTTTCCGACATCTCCGAGAGAGACACCCGCGACCGCCTTTTCGTATTCTTCTCCGATGATAATCTCATCGGGGATCAGCGTATCGGAAAGCTTTTCTCTCGCATCGCGGTTTTTGAACAGAAGCTGTACTCCCGCAAGTCTTTCGGCAAAACACGAAACGTTGCCGGGACCGTCCTTGGATTGAAAAAACTCGAGCTCTCCGTGTTTCTCCCTTATCTCGCCTACTGTCATGGACAAAAGCGAGATCAGCTCGGCCTCGCTCTTTTCCCATTCGAGCTCCTCGGGCACTGTCACAGGCGCGGGAGCCGACGTTGTTTCGACCGAAGCTGTGGTATCTGTATCATTCGGAGATACGACGGGAGCGCACGCCGATGTAAGCATGCAAACAAAGAGAATCAAAACGGTAAATTTTTTCATAGTCATACCTCCTTTTATTCTATTTTATCATATATGCAAATGAAAATCAATATGTTATTACTTGCTATTTATTAACATTTTGTGACAATAAAGAGAGCCAACCCCTCTTTATTTATATTCATCTATATATGCCGCGACCGAGCGGGTCATCTCGCGCGAGAAATCGGAGTTGTACTTTCTCTTGCAAAATGCCTCTATCCACTCCTCGTAGCTCTTGTTTTTGCAATTTTTCAAAAGCATTCCCTTGAGCTCGTCTGCATCAAGGCGCTTGTATGTGTTTTCGTGCACGATGTACTCCATCTTCGCGCGCGGCGGCTTTTCGCGCTTTTTCTGCTCTTCTGTGGGATAGCCGAAAACTATGAGCGCCGCGGGAAAAACGTAGTCGGGCAGACCAAGCGTCTTCTTGTGTATCTCGCGATTCTCCATTATGTCGCCGATATAGCACGAGCCGATGCCGTAGGATTCTGCCGCGACCACCGCGTTCTGCGCCGCGATAAGTGCATCGTCGACAGCAAGAAGCAGGTCACCCACGCCCGGCTTTCTCGGTTCACATCCCGATGCGAGAAAGGCATCGTACCATTTAAGGCAGTCGGCAACAAACACAAGCATAAGGGGAGCCGTTGCCATAAACGGCTGGTTGTCGCATGATTTTGAGAGCGACAATTTCAGCTCGGGATCGGTTATGCGAAGGATCGTGTAAAGCTGTTGATTTCCCGCCGTGGGAGCCATTGCCGCCGAGGTAAGTATCTCTTGTACGATAGATTCATCTATCTGCTTATCCTCGAAAACGCGCACCGACTTGCGCTCGTATAATTCCTTTATCGTGTTGTTCATAATTGTACCTCGCATAGAGTATTTCTTATCGATATTTTATCATATACAGAAGATAAAGTAAAGGAAGATCATCAAATTCTAAAGGGATTTCACTTTTCCCCTTGACAAAACCATTTTTCTTATGTATAATAAATGGGTAATCT
>JAZNZQ010000019.1:0-5050 GCA_045595035.1 Eubacteriales bacterium
TATACGAGCTCGAGCGCTCGAGTATCATCGGCTCGCGCCCTTCAAGAGAGAGCGCCGCATTGATGCCCGCGACAAGACCCTGCGCCGCCGCCTCCTCATAGCCCGAGGTGCCGTTGAACTGCCCCGCGCCGTACAGTCCCGAGATCTTTTTGAATTCAAGCGTGGGATATAGCTCTGTCGGGTCGATGCAGTCGTATTCTATCGCGTATGCGTAGCGCATTATCTTGGCGTTTTCAAATCCGACGAGTGAACGCAGCATCTCATACTGCAGAGTTGAGTGCATTGAGGTCGAAAAGCCCTGAATATACATCTCGTCGGTACACTCACCCATCGGCTCAACGAAGAGCTGATGGCGCTCCTTGTCGGCAAAGCGGTTTATCTTATCTTCAATTGACGGGCAGTATCGCGGGCCGATGCCGTGGATGTTGCCCGAATACATAGCCGACTTATGTATGTTGTCGCGGATTATCTTGTGCGTGTTCGCATTTGTGTAAACGATGTGACAGGGGAGCTGCTTTATGCCGTCAAAAGCATTTGCGGGGGTGCGAGACGAGTAGGGAATTATGCGCTCCTCACCCGGTTGCTCCTCCAATTTTGAAAAATCGATGCTGTCACGGTGTACTCTTGCGGGCGTGCCCGTCTTGAAACGGCGCACCGAGAGTCCCTCGCGAATGAGCGTGTCGGTTAGTCCCTTCGCGCCCATCATTCCGTCGGGTCCGCCGTCGTATACCACGTCACCGACAAATATCTGCGATGCGAGATACGTGCCGGCGCATATGATGGCGGCATCTACACTCCACACCTCACCGAGCTTTGTCGTGACCGACACTATTCTTTTACTTCCGTTTGTCTCTTCACAGGTAAAATCAATAATTTCCGCTTGAATAAGACGGAGATTCTCGGTCTCTTCGACCGTTTTTTTCATAATATCCTGATATTTTCGGCGGTCTGCCTGAATGCGCTTTGAATGTACCGCCGCGCCCTTGCCGAGATTGAGCGTGCGGCTCTGAAGCGTTACCTTGTCCGCCGCATATCCCATCTCGCCACCGAGCGCATCTATCTCATAGACGAGATGCCCCTTGCCCGTGCCGCCGATCGAAGGGTTGCAGGGCATATTTGCAAGCGAGTCGAGGTTCATGGTAAAAAGCACCGTGTCGTGACCGAGTCTGGCGGCGGCAAGTGCTGCTTCGATTCCCGCGTGACCCGCGCCGACAACGGCGATCTCGCATGAAAAGTCCATTTTTTTCACCTCACTTGTGATATCTTGTATTTGCATTGATGTTGAACGCGCGGTAGACTGCTTCAAGCAAAACCACGCGCATTAGCTGGTGCGGAAAGGTGAGCCGCGAGAAGGACAGGCGCATATCGGATGCCGCCTTGACCTTGTCCGAGAGTCCGTGCGAGCTTCCGATGATGAATGCGATATCCGACGAATACTGCGACACGTCAGAGATCTTTTTTGCAAGCTCCTCGGAGCTGAGCTGCTTTCCCTCAACGCAGAGTGCGACCTTGTATGCGCGCGGCGGGATGAGAGCGAGTATGCGCTCTGCCTCGTCGTCAAGTGCGGCTGCGATCTCACCTGCGCTCGGGTCGTCGGGCAGCTTCTTTTCCTTTATTGATGTGAGTATCGGACGGCAAAATCCGCCGAGCCGTTTTTCATATTCGGCTGCGGCATCGCGGAAATACGCTTCCTTCAGCGTGCCGACCGTTATAATGTGCAGATTTATCATCCTTTAAAAAGTCCCCTTAAGCTGTCGATAAAAAAGAGATTGACCATATCGAATGCGAGGGTCAAAAAGAGCGGAATTATTATTGTCAGCATCCATTTCGAGCTCTTTTTCCTCCTGTCGCGCTCGGCAAAAAAGGCGCATTTCTTCTCGGCGCTCCAATCGTCGGGCAGCATGTCGGGCGTGACCTTATCGCGCGCGAGCCCTCGGTTGTATGTGAGGTAGACGAGAGAAAAGATGAGCGTCAGCGCGAAATATATCCAAAAGGTCGGGTAAAACTCAAAATAGTTGCCAAGCTCGTATAGCGCGAGCGCGAGCACTGTGTTGAATATGAGAATGAGAAGAAGCCGAACACCCTTCGGCTTCTTTTCATTTGCTTCATTTATCTGTTTTCTTTGTTTCTTCTTGCTCATTTTGTTATCCTGTACTTTGTTCCCTCGCGTGTGTCCTCAAGCACGACGCCTCTCTCAAGTAGCTCTGCGCGAATGGAGTCCGCCTTTGCGAAATCCTTTGCCTTCTTTGCCTCGTAGCGCGCCATGATGAGCGCCTCTATCTCGGCGTCCTGCTCACCCGATTCGGATATTATGGCAAAGCCGCCCTGATTCTTGGTGGATGCCGCCTTAAGCTCCTTGCGCTTTGCCGCCGCCTTTTCTATAAGGTCAAGTCCGAGCACAAAGTCAAAATCGGAGAGGACTGCGAGCTTGGTCGCATCGTTCGTCTTGTATTTGAGCACGTCGTAGAGAGCCGTGACGGCGAGCGCTGTGTTGAGGTCGTTCCCAAGTGCTTCCTTGAACTTCGCCTTGAGCGTGTCGAATGCTTCGGTGTCAATATCCGCCTTCTCATCCGAGAGAGCGGCTATCTTTGCGATGAGCTTGTTGTAGGTAATTTGCGCGTTGTCGAGATTCTCCCACGAGAAAACGAGATTCTTGCGGTAGTGCGACTGCAGGCAGAAGAGACGGTATACGAGCGGGTCGTAGCCCTTCTCCTCGAGCAGGGAAACGGTCAGAAACTCGCCCTTGGACTTGGACATCTTGCCCGAATTTGTGTTGAGATGATGAACGTGCATCCAATAGTTGCACCACTTGTGGCCAAGGTATGCCTCGGACTGCGCGATCTCATTTGTGTGATGCGGGAAGGCGTTGTCGATGCCGCCGCAATGGATGTCGAGATCCTCGCCGAGATGCTTCATGGATATGCCCGAGCACTCGATGTGCCAGCCGGGATATCCGACTCCCCACGGAGAATCCCACTTGAGCGCCTGATCCTCGAATTTGCTCTTGGTAAACCAGAGAACGAAGTCGTTCTTATTTCTCTTGTTGTTGTCCTCCTCAACGCCCTCGCGCACACCGACCTCAAGGTCGTCCTCGGAGAAATCGTTGAAGACATAGTACTGCGAGAGCTTCGATACGTCAAAATAGACGTTGCCGCCCGCAAGATATGCGTAGCCCTTTTCGATAAGCGTCTCGATTATGCGGATATAGTCGCCGATGCAGTTTGTCGCGGGCTCGATGACGTCGGGGCGCTTGATGTTGAGCTTACGGCAGTCCTCAAAGAATGCGTCTGTGTAGAACTTTGCTATCTCCATGACCGACTTGTTCTCGCGCTTTGCTCCCTTTAGCATCTTATCCTCGCCCGTGTCGGCATCGGATGCAAGATGTCCTACGTCGGTGATGTTCATAACGCGCTTGACGTTATATCCCTCGTAACGGAGCGCTTTTTCGAGAATATCCTCCATGATGTAGGAGCGAAGGTTTCCTATGTGCGCGAAATGGTACACGGTAGGTCCGCAGGTGTACATCTTTACGATGTCGGGATGGTTCGGCACGAAATCCTCGCGCGCTCTGGTGGCTGTGTTATATAATTTCATTGTCTTTCTCCTTTTATACTTTCAAGCTCATCCTCGAGCTTCTTTATCTTTACCTCAAGCTTGCAAAGCTCTTGCGATACGGGGTCGGGAATGTGTATCTGGTCGAGGTCGTCGACTTTCGCACCTGCGCGGCGTACCACTCTTGCGGGGATTCCGACCGCGGTCGAATTCTCCGGTATCTCATCGAGCACGACGGCGCCCGCCGCGATCTTAGAGTTAGAGCCGACCTTGAAGGGACCGAGCACCTTTGCCCCCGCGCCGATCATTACGTTGTCGCCGAGCGTCGGATGGCGCTTGCCCGTGTGCTTGCCCGTACCGCCGAGGGTCACACCTTGATAGAGTGTGCAATCGTTACCTATCTCTGCCGTCTCGCCAATCACCACTCCGCTTCCGTGGTCAATAAAGAGTCCTTTCCCTATCGTGGCACCCGGGTGTATCTCGATACCCGTGAGCGCGCGCGCGACCTGGCTTATAAGACGTGCGGGGAAGTGAAGCTTCTTTATATAAAGCTTGTGGGAGACGCGGTATGCAAGAAGAGCGTGCAGACCCGAGTAGAGGAAGAGCACCTCAAGCGAGCTTTTTGCCGCGGGGTCGCGTTCCTTTATGACTCTCACGTCGTATTTTATTTCTTCTGTGATCTTGTCGATGGCTCTTACGGTGCCATAGAATCTTTTCTTTGCCTCTTTCGCACCGAGCGCAATAATTTGCTTTGTATCCATAAGTTCTCCTTTCGAGCGAAAACAAAAACCGCCCCGACGCAAATATACTTTGCATCGGAGGCGGATGATCATCCACGGTTCCACTCCGTTTTGTTACTCGTTTTCCTTTAACGCAGGATTACGGCGGGCGCTACTGTTTTCACGCCGCGGCTCACGGATGCACAGCCCGAAAAAACGGTATTCCGCTCACACCGAGCGCGGAACTCTCTGGGACTCGTTTTGTCCTTCGGTTTCTCTCCGATCATCGCCTTTACATTTCATTATATAATATTTTTACTCTTTTGTAAAGAGTTTTTTTATCTTTTCTGCCGCTGACGAGGGCGCAGAGTCGTTCTCTATCTCAAAGTCGGCAAAGCGCTCGTACTTCTCGCGCCTGTCCGAGAAGAGCTTCTCTACGTTTACCGAGAGCGGTCTGCCCTCGCGCGAGAGGGATGAAAGCTCCCTTTTTATGTAGTATACGTCGCCGTTCTTTTTTAAGTGCGCGTAGTTCTCTTCTCTTATGACGACACCGCCGCCGCACGATATGACACGTCCGCATACCTTCGTGACGTCGGCTATCACCGCGCACTCGATATCGCGGAATGCCGCCTCGCCGTCCGCCTTTATTATCTCTGCGGGGGTTCTGCCATACCTCTTCGTTATCTCCTCATCCGTGTCGATAAGCTCCATTCCGAGCATATCGGCAAGTATGGCTCCGACGGTGCTTTTTCCGCATCCCGGCATACCGACAAGCGAGA
>JAZNZQ010000020.1:0-3331 GCA_045595035.1 Eubacteriales bacterium
ATCTGGCTTAACCTTGGAAACGTACAGATATTAGAGCAATCCACGACCGCAAACGTATGGAAGCCGATAGGCACAAAAGTCACTCCGTTTATGGGGATTTTTGACGGAGGAGGACACACAGTTTCCGGTGTCTACATTTACGGTCCCGGCGACTCTGCATACACATATATGGGACTTTTCGGTTATGTTGGTGGTGAGAACGACTACGCAACTATCAAGAACCTCAATATCACAAATTCCTACATGAACGTGTTTGCCAAAGCAGGTCTTCTTGCAGGACGTATAGGCGAGAACACACTTGTTGAAAACGTTCGTGTAACAGGTAAGGTAGTTGCTATCGAAGCATATCCCGATACAAGAGGTCCCAACTCCGCTAACTCCCACTCGGGCGGTGTTATCGGATTCGCTGAAAATGCTTATGACGTAATGGTCAAGGGATGCTCCTTCTCCGGATACGTTGAGGGCTTCTGCCGTACAGGCGCTATCATCGGCTCCTCCACAGGTACAATGATAACCGTTGAAAATTGCTCGTCCGATGCTGTTGTGTTTGGCAGAACCCGTGTCGGCGGTATTATCGGTCACTCTAACGCTTCTCTTGTAGAAATCGAAAACTGCGTTTTTACGGGAGTAATAAAACATAGTGACTATGCAAAGAACTACGGCGCCATCATGGGCGGTTTCAGAGCTCAGGCGACAGCGGGGCTTATAATTAAAGATTGCTACTATGATGCTGAGTTTACAACTTATGACAAAAATTCCTCTAATTGGGTGGAGCTTCCTCCCCGAGTTGCCGTTACAGAGATTGGAACGATGGCACCCGAATCAACATGGTATACTCCTATGGCAGATGCCTCGGATGAGTATGCCGGTAACGACGCCGACGGATGCGAGGTTGATGTTACAGTTTCGGGCGAGGGCGCGCTTGAAGCATTTATGGCAAAAGCTGACCCCAATATATGGGAGGTCATAGACGGCAAACCGTGTTTGAAAGATAATTGGTATGCGACCGTCACGACCACCTACGGCGATGCAACCGGTGACGGCGTGATTGACGGCAAGGACCTGGTACGAATCAAAAAGTACATCGCGGGATATGACTTTGATACAGGCGTATCAAATGTTGCCATAGAAGCAGGCGGCGACGCAACCGGTGACGGAATCATCGACGGCAAGGACCTTGTTCGTCTTAAAAAGTACATTGCCGCATTCGACTGGGAAACAGGTACTTCCGACGTAGTGCTTGGTCCCACAAAATAAACGCAAACAAGCCATTCTCAAAAACGAGAATGGCTTGTTTTTCGGTACACGTTATGAGTGACTGTCATCCCAAAATGCTCTCAACTACTAACTTTGCAAGTATCTTTTCGAATTCCGCCTCAAACTCTTTCGCAGCGGCGGTGCCCTCAAGCTCCTTCTTTATCTCTTCTGCTCTATTTTCCCACTCAATTGCCTCTCCGAGCTTTTTGAGCAATTCATTCAATGCCTCTGTGTCGGTGGAATCATTCTTGGTCTTCTCAAGCAATTCGACATAATCTTCAGTCCACGCCTCTAATTCCTTCAAGAAGTTTCTCCATTCCGCTTCCTTGTCACATGCAATAAAAGTAAGTATGATAATCATCGTAAGAAACAATAATAAAACTCTTTTCATTTTTCCTCCAAAGCACAGAAAAGTATATTTACAGTTTACCATATACACTCCCCCATTGCAAGTGTTTTATAACGTTTCTTGACTTGGCGGGGGCGTGGTGGTATAATTAAGTATCGATCTTGACGGAGGCAATTATGTTCAAAAAGCTTGATGAGTATCTCGACGCATTTCTTGTTATGGGAGTGCCGGGATATGATACGGTCATATACAAGGACGGCGAGTGCATCTACCGCCGCACAAGAGGATATTTCGGAAAAGAGCGCTACAACACATATTCCTGCTCGAAGCCGATAACCGCGGTCGCCGCGCTTCAGCTTTGGGAAAAGGGGCTCTATCTTGAATAAAAGCAAAAGGAAGCCCCTCGGCTTCCTTTTTTGAGAAAATTGTGGTTGGCAATGTTCTTTTTTGTTATTGACTTGACACCATCCCGGCGCTATAATAACATTATCAAAAAATCGGAGGCAACTATGTTCAAAAAACTTGATGAGTTTCTCGACTCTATTCTCGATATGGGGATTCCGGGTTACGACACTGTAATATATAAGGACGGAAAACGCATCTACCGCCGTACAAGAGGATATTTCGGAAAAGAGCGTTTCAATATCTACTCCTGCTCGAAGCCGATAACCGCGGTCGCCGCGCTTCAGCTTTGGGAAAAGGGACTATATGGGCTATCTGATAAGCTATCCGACTATATGCCCGAATTTGCCGATATGATGGTAAAAAATGCCGACGGTACGCTCACCCCTGCAAAAAATCCCATAACGATAGAGCATCTGTTCACGATGACGGCGGGCTTTTCCTACGAGGTCGGCACACCCGAGCTTATACGCGGCTACAACGAAACGAACGGACTTTGCCCCACGCGCGAGATGATGAAATATCTTGCCCGTGAGCCGCTTCTCTTTGAGCCTGGCACGGCTTGGAATTACAGCTATTGCCACGACGTGCTTGCGGCATTTGTCGAGGTCATCTCGGGCGTACGCTTTGCCGAATACGTAAGAATGAACATCTTCGAACCTCTTGGGATGAAGGATTCGACCTTCAACCTCCCCGAAAGTGAGCTTGACACGCTCTGCACGCAGTATAACTTCACGGGAATCCCGCGAAAGGCCAAGGAAATAAGCAAAAACGTCTATATGTATAAATTCGGTCCCCTCTACGAAGCGGGTGGCGCGAGTGCCGTTTCAACAGTCGATGATATGATAAAATTCCTTGAAGCGCTTCGCGTGGGCGATGTGATACTGAAATCGGATACCATTGACTTTATGTGTATCGACAGACTGACAGAGCAGACGAGAACGAACTATTGGTACCCCAACTACGGCTATGGACTGGGTGTGAGATGCCCGAAAGAGCCGTTTTCCACAGATTTTGGCTGGAGCGGCGCCGCGGGTTCGTATATGATAGTCGACAGAGTTAACGGCATCACCGCATACCACGCGCAACACACGCTCAATTCCCCCAACAGCGCCGAGCGGCGCGCACTCGCGGGGATAATTACCGAATGCATTATGGGAAAGAGCACCGAAAAAGCCGATGCACGAGAAAGCGAAAACATGCTCGAAAAATATCAGTAAAAATGAGAAAAGGGCGCCCTTCGCGCCCTTATTTTGACTTGACAAAGCTACGATTTTGTAATATAATAATACGGTAATCATTCGAAGTGTGGCGCAGTTGGGG
>JAZNZQ010000021.1:0-4266 GCA_045595035.1 Eubacteriales bacterium
GACGATGACGGAGAAGAGAAGGAGCTTGATCTGCCGAGCACGGACGAGAACGTCTCTCCCGAAGCCGTTGCAGAGAAAAACGAGAGGGCGCATGCTCTTCGTCTGGCTATCGCTTCGCTTGGTGAGGAACACAGAGAGATCATAGTTCTCAGAGAATTTGAGGGCTATTCCTACGACGAGATCGCCGAGATGACGGGACTTGAGCTTGGTACTGTAAAGAGCAGAATAAACAGAGCGAGAAAACAGATAAAAATATTTTTGGAGGAGCGAAACTTTTTTTGATTTTTATCGTCAAATATGGTGAATGAAAAAGATTGAAGGTCAGATATCCATGAAAAAAGAAGAAAAGAATATAACCGATGCTCTCTCTGAAGAAGAGCTTTCAGAAGAACTTCAAAGAGAGCTTTCCATGGCATATGAAGATGTGCCGAGTGAGCTTTACAGCTCGGTCATGGCAAAAATCGAAATCGAAAAGAAGAAAAAGCGTACCGCGTTTATAAGAACGCTTGCAGGAGCGTGCGCGGCGGCGTTTGTGTTTGCCGCATCTGCGATCTACGTATTCTCCGGAGCATCCGGAAACAGTGTTGCGGACAATTACGCTCTCGAGGCGGTATCTTATGATAAGGCAAAATCGCTTGAGGAAAACGACGGTATAATAAACGAGGATGAAGTAAAGGCACCCGCAGAGCCCGAGATAGGTGACGTGATGCTTTGCAGAATAATATCCGATGCGGCACCCGAAATAAACGGAGCATCAAAGCCGCTTGCAGAGTATCAAAGCGGAAGGATCCTTGTAGTAAAGGATGGCGGCAGATATTTCGTATCCGATATATATAGCGGTGAGGACGTATATCTGTCGGTCTTTGTTGCCGATATAATACGCGCGGAAAAGTATCTTTCGTCTAAATACGGTGTTACCGTTGAGCTTGTGGATAATAACGATTTTTGTTTTACTCCCCGCGGTATACTGATTCAGGGAGAGTATGTTTTCCCTTGGGATATGCTCCCCGAAGAGGCATTTATAAAATACGCTTTCGGAAATGAACCCGCTATTGCGGCACTTGTTTCGGAAGGTGAATATGAAATTCTTATAACAGCTCAGGCGCAGTAATGTTGCTGCGCTTGGTTTTTGCAAAAATATTCAACATAATATTGACAAACGAGCAATATGGACGTATAATGTTACATATACGTGTGTATAAATATAAAAACAAGGAGATTTTATCACCATGGATGCAACAAAAGAGTTCAACACACAAAGAAAAGATACTGTGAACGTAGGCATTGCACTACTCTGCATCTTTGCCATGCTTATTCCCGTAATCGGACTTATCGTTTCGATCGTAATGAGTTTTGCGGTAAAGAACAAGAGCTTGAAGTCACTTGCGATAGCAATGCTTATACTCAACGTTATTGCTTGCATATTGATAGGTGCGCTGATAGCGGTGGAAATATGGGCGTTCAATACAGGATTTGATTACATGACCACGCTTATAAACGAAAAGACAGACGGTTTTATACCCAAGTTTGAAACCGTATCTGAGCTTGTTGATGCGATAACAGAGATCACACACGGTGACTACAGCGTGCTCGGCGGTGAGGAAGCCGTTAAAAAGTACGTTACTAAGCTTGTCGCAATGAACGCAGGCAAGGTAATTACACCTGAAATAGTTGAACAGATTGGTGGCGCTGAGGCGATCGGCTCTATGATAACAAAGGACGTTGTTGACGCGGTCGGCGGTGCAGAGGGCGTCAGCCAGATTCTTACAAAGGATCTTATCGATGCAGTTGGCGGTGCTGAAGGCGTAAGCAAGATCGTAACAAAGGACGTTGTAGATGCAGTCGGCGGTGCAGAAGGTGTCAGCCAGATTCTTACCAAGGACGTTATCGACAATATCGGCGGTGCAGAGGGCGTAAGTGAGTTCCTCACACCCGAGGTAGTAGAAGCGGTCGGCGGTGCAGAGGGCGTTGGTCAGATACTTACCAAGGACGTTGTTGAAAATCTCGGCGGCGCTGAAGGTGTCGGTCAGCTTCTTACACCTGATGTTGTAGAAGCGGTCGGCGGTAAGGAAGGCGTTAAGGAGGTCATCACTCCCGACGTTTCCGAGGTTCTCGGTGAAGCAGAAGACTTCAGCCAGTATCTTACACCCGAGGTCCTTGAGATGCTCGGCGGTATAGAAGGCCTTGACGAGATCCTTGCTTCTTACGGATATTGATAATAAACGAAAAGGTGTTTCGCAAAATGCGAAACACCTTTTTATCTTTTGTTCATTTTAAAGTATTGATACAGATTGCAGGGGAGCATACCGTTATATAGCTTGCGTACCTTATCGGCTCGGCGTCCATAGACACGCTCAAAATTCTCGTAGGAGGTAAGCACGTATATCTGCCAGGGGGCGAGTGACGTGAAGACTTTTCCCATTTCGCGGTAGAGCTTTTCTACCTCGGCAGGTGTCATAAGTCGCTCGCCGTAGGGCGGATTGCAGACGATAGTTCCGCGTCGGTCGATAGGTTCTATCGTGAGTGCGTTCTTGTTGAATATCTTTATCATATCTGCCACGCCCGCCCGTTCGGCGTTTTCACGTGCGATCATAAGACACTCGTCGTCGATATCGGAGGAAAATGCTTCGAATTTTGTACCGTGTATTATCTTGTCTTCAGCTTCATTACGTGCTGACTGCCATACGCTTGCATTGAGAAGAGGGAATAGCTCTGCGGCAAAATTACGCTTTGCTCCCGGGGCAATATTTTTCATTATCATTGCCGCCTCTATCGCAATAGTTCCCGAGCCGCAAAAAGGATCCCATAAGAGCACGTCCTCACGCGGACGTGCCGTCTTTGCAAGAGCCGCCGCAAGCGTTTCGCGGAGGGGTGCCGCACCTGCTACGGGTCTGTATCCGCGCTTGTGAAGGGGATCGCCCGATGTGTCTATCATAAGAGTTGCAACGTCCTTGAAGATAAAAAACTCTATCTGATATTTTATCCCTGTTTCGTCAAACCATGATACACCGTATTTTTCTCCAAGCCGCTTGACTATCGCCTTTTTCACGATGCTTTGACAGTCGGGCACGGAGAAAAGTGTGCTTTTTATTGCGTGACCCTTTACGGGGAAGGCGTCCTCTCGCCCGATGAACCTCTCCCATTCAAGCGATGCCGCACCGTCAAAAAGCTCCGAAAAGCTTCTTGCCTCAAAGCTGCCTACTTTTATGTATACTCGCTCTGCAAAGCGAAGATTTATATTGCATCTCGCAACAGCCGAAGCGTCTCCCTCAAATGTGACACGGCCGTCCATTGTATCAAGCCGTTTGTATCCAAGCGCATCTATCTCCTCGCCCAAGAATTTTTCAAGTCCGAAAAGACAGGTCGCAACATATTGTAAGATCATAGCATTCTCCTTTTTGATATAATAGTATTATATATCAAAAATAAATAAAAATCAAGAAGGACCTCTGTTTCAAGAGGCCCTTTTGATCTTATTTGTCGTTTTTGTTCTCTTCGTTTAAGAGAGCTTTTTTCGCTTTCTTTATCATTTTTCTTATCACAATAACAATTATCGCGATGAATACGGCAAGGATAATAAGTGTGGGAAGCGAGTATACAAGTCCGACCGTGAAGTCTCCAAGTCCTGCAACAAAATCGTGCCAGCTTTCGGTAAAGGCAATACCGACCCTTTCACCGAAGGTCTTGGGTGTATCGGTTACGACCGTGTAATCGATGACCTCCTCAAGCGTAATATTGACGGTGGAATATGCGACCATATTGTCATAGCGGCGTATGGTCGAGGTATAACTCTCTATGTCGTATCTTACTTCTGCAAGGCGCTCGTTAAGACGGATAAGATACTCAAGGTCCTTAGACTCGGCAAGCATTGCAAGAAGCCGCTCTTCCTCGACCTTTAGCGAATTCAGACGGGCATCCACATCAAAATAGTTGTCGGTAATGTCATCGATATTCTCTCGCTGGGAGACGATGTTTACGCGCTCCTTAACGTCGGCTACGTATTCATCAAGCTTGTCGGCGGGGATGCGGAGCGTGAAGGAAGCCGTGCGGCGCACGATGCCGCCTTGATTGTATATGCTGTTACCCTTGATGTTGGATGCTTCTATATAGCCGCCAAGTGCCGCAACACTCTCTCTTATATGAGCTGATGCTTCGTCAAAAGCTTTTGTTTCTGCGGTGAGGTTTACCGTCTTTACGATCTTTCTGTTGGCAAGAACGTTAGTATCGGTGAGCATACCCGATTCGGGTGCGGTTTGGTATCCGTTT
>JAZNZQ010000022.1:0-8958 GCA_045595035.1 Eubacteriales bacterium
GCTCCCGTAGAAGAAGAGATGTCACCGCCAATGTTTACATTAGAAACAGTAACGCTTGTTGCAGCAGGAAGAAATGCGAAAAGTCCGCCGACCTGGCTAGTTGCCTTAAGTGTCATTGTGGAGTTAACGTTCTGAACGTCGATAGTTCCTACTGCAGGACCGATCGAACCGAAGATACCGACTGTAGCACCTGTCTGAGGTGTTGTATCGATAGTACCCGAAGCTGTAAGTCCGTCAACCTTGATGCTCTTGATCGATGTGTCTCCGTTTGCCTGGAAGAGACCCATTACAAGACCGTTGCACTGACCGTTAGTGCCCGATACTCCGACGTCGCTGTAGAGGTTAGCTGTGGAAACACAGTTTGTAACTTCGATCTCAACGTCTGCCTGAACAGCACCTGTTCCGTAACGTCCTATAAAGATACCGCTGTTCTGGAGTGTATAGATATCACCTGCAACAGAGGTATTCTTGATGATTACCTTAGTAAGCGGAGACTGTGCATAGCCGAGAAGTCCGCCGTTGTTGTTAGATGTTGCATTGAGAGTCTGATCAACCGTACAAGTATCAAATGTAATTGTCTGAGCATACTTGCCGCTCAAAGTATAAACACCACCAACGATACCGCCGCTGCTGTTTGTTACGTTGATCGTGTTGCCCGAAAGGTCACAGTTCGAGAATGTGAGTCCGCCGAGGTCTCCCGAACCGTGGAATCCGAAGATACCGCCGACATATCCGGGTGCATCAACCGTTGTATTGTAAACGTCACAGTTATCAAATACAAGGGTCTGGTTTACAAGACCTGCTGTACGTCCGTAAATAACGCCTGTACCGCCGGAGGATGCGCTCTTAAGATAAGAGTCTCTGACAGTTACGTTAGTAGCAGGGTAGTTTGTCTGATTGGAGTGCGAGTTGACCGCCTGACCGATAACGATAGAACAGCCGTTACCGGTACCTGTAACATGCGCCTTCGAGAATGTGAGATTCTTTATCGAAGCACACTCAGCAAGAGCACCGAAAAATGCAGAACGCTCTGTCTGTGTCGGAACGTACATACCCTCAATGGTATGTCCCTGTCCGTCGAATGTACCGGCAAAAGAATAAGCATTACTGCCGTTGTAGTTACCGATAGGTGTCCATGAAAGTGCGGGAGCTGCCTCGCTCCAGCTTGCGAAGTTCGCAATGTCCGATTCGCTGTTCAAACGAACGTTTACATCAAGAACGAATGTCTCGCCCTGATAGTAACGTGCATTTTCAGCGGAATGCGAGTTGATGTCAGCCGCAAAGTTTGCGAGCTGCTCAGCATTTGTGATGTGGTAGAAGCCGTCATCACCCTTGGTCTTCCAACCGTCATCGGCGGAAGTACCATCCCAATCATCCCATACTCCGGAGTCTTCAGCCATAACGGGTGTGACAACGAAGCAAGAGATGACCATCATGCACGCCAGAAAAAGGGCGAGCAATGATTTTGTGTTTCTCATAGCTTTTCTCTCCTTATGAAAAAAGATTTTTGTTTTCCGAGTTTGAAAGATATCATTATCAAGATACGGTGCGCTATTCCTATTCCCATTCCCATCCGGCGGAGAATGGGAATAAGCATAGGGCGCCCTATGCTCGATTTTTGATATTTTCTTTCTCGGAATATTTGAGAAAACGTTTCTCTAACTTGTGTACTACTACAAAATGTGATGTGCGCGTAGTTTTTTAGTTAAAGAAAGGTATTCTTTAATCCATTGTAGCATTATGGGGACTATTTGTCAATAAAAATTTACAAATTTGATGAAAGAAATTTCAAAAAAAATCACCCTCCCGAAAAACGAGAGGGTGAACGATATTAGTTTTTCTGTATATCTCTTATTCTGCCGAGAGTCTCGATGCCGCGCTTTGCAACGTAATCGTAATCTGCACCTGTCGAGATCATATTGATGCCCATCTTATGGTAGCGTGTGAGTGTTTCCTCATCTGTTGCAAATGTGGAAACACCGACCGTCTTGCCTGCCGCGCGGAATGCGGCGATCGATCTGTTTGCAAGGCGGAGATTTTCCTCACAGAAGATATCACCGAGGCGGCCGATCGAGCCGGAGAGGTCGTGCATACCGAGAACGATACCGTCAAGATAAGGGATGGCGGCGATCTTCTCTGCTTCCTCTGCCGCGGATGCCTGTTCTATCTGTACGAAGCGGCACATCTTGAGGTGTCCCTCTCCGTAGTAGTATGGCTCGCTGTCAAGTCCGTAGCGGACCGCACCCTTGGGGCCGCATCCTCTTGTGCCGTAGGGGGGATAGAGTGTGTTATCAAGGACTTTCTTTGCGTGCTCCGCGTTCTTTATCATCGGGAATACGATTCCGTCGGGTCCCATTTCAACGATGCGCTTTGTGTATGTGAGGTCGTCAACGGGGACACGGACGATAACGGGCGTGCCTGCAGACTTTGCCGCGAGGATGTGGTGATATACCTGCTCGCAGGAGAGAGCTGTGTGTTCCATGTCTACCCAGAGAAAGTCATATCCGAGCGAGCCGAATATCTCGGTCACAATGGGGTCAACGAGATTAACGTGTGTTCCGCATATGGGAAGGGCTTTTTGAACTTTTTCTTTGAGTGTCATTTTAATTCTCCTTATATTATAATTCTATTTTTGTTGCAACTGTTTTATATCTGCCGTCCTCGGCGTACCAATGTGACATGAGCAGACTGCCGTCATCAAGCATGATCGCGCCGGGCTGTCCGAACTTGAGGAAGGCGAATATCTCCGCCATTTTGCTGTCACGAAGGATGGGTGTCACCGGCTCCCAGAGAAGCGCACTGTCGATGATATTCCATGTCTTCTCGGAGAAGTCGACAACGTAACCGTAGATGCCGGGGCGGTCTGTGTCGCGGCGCACCGCGTGGATAGCAAGTAGCTTTTCACCGCCAAGCGAAAGAAGCGAGGATGCCTGTCCGAGGATTCCCGTGGTCTCAGGCTTTGACCAGGTCTTGCCGCCGTCGGTGGAGTATGTGAAGTGGTTCTGTTTGCGCTCGCCCGTGGAGTATACCTCGTTCCAAGCGATGTTTACGATCGTGCCCGATTCGAGCTCACACATTCTCTGCTCATAGCAGCATGTGTCGTCATCGCCGAAATCCATGCAGACGGCGGCGTCGTTCCATGTCTTGCCTTCATCGTCCGAGCGAAGCGCTCTGCCGCAGGTCTTGCCGATCTTCTGGCCTTCCCAGCCGAGAAATCCGGTGATGGGGGTGATCCATGCTCCGTTTTTGAGAACGGTGATGGGTGCAGATGCCTCAACGTGAGGGCCCCACGCGCACTCGATGATCGCGGGCTTTGTCCATGTCTTACCGTTATCGCGCGACTCTGCCCAAAAGACGTAGTCGTCAAGAAGGCCGCCTGTTACGGGGTTGCCCATGGGCAGTTCCGGGTTCGTTCTGTCGAAAGCGTATCCGAGTGTGATAAGTCTGCCATCGGAGAGAGCTATCGCCTTTGAGGATTCGGATATCTTCACGGGGAATGCGCTGTGGTCAAGCATTTTCTCGGGTGCGGTCCAGGTCTTGCCGCCGTCCGAACTGTAGGATATGTAACTTGCCATATCAACGCTCTCAAACGCCTCACCGATTCCGTAAACCGCCGCGATACGTCCGTCAGCACATTTTGCAAGCCAGGGAAAATACGCCTGACGCGAGCGAAGCTGTGGCAGGGGATTTTCGTAGATGATGTTTGTTTCAATAGTCTTCATTTTTTGCACTCCTTTTTCGGTGCCGAATTGCACCAAAAACATAATATCATATATAGGAAGAAATTTCAAGCAAGGCGCAAAAAATAAAAGTGAAAATAAAATTGAAAAAAGTATTGACAAACGAGTTTTTTTCTGTTATAATGTCTTCTGTTGCGATGGGGCATCGCCAAGCGGTAAGGCAACGGACTCTGACTCCGTCATTACCTAGGTTCGAATCCTAGTGCCCCAGCCAAAAAGAAAAGGACGCTTTAGGCGTCCTTTTCTTTTTGCTTGCGGTATTAGTTTGAGAATATAGAAGCAATTTGCCGTTTTTTCTTTGATAACGCGTCACTTTATGCAAATTGCATAGAACGCCGCGCCTTCCTTGGGCTTGAAGTTACTTCGTCGTCTCGCCGCCTTCGTATTGCGGAATGAATTTTCTTGCAAATTTGCCCTTGTTTCGTCCGATTATGTAGAAATATCCTATCACCGAAAATACCACGGCGCCGATACAGTTGACTATCATATCCTTCATCGTGTCTATGAGCCCTATGTCAAGATATCCCGCGATGCGCGTCGCCGCTCCGTTACAATATATGACCGTCTCGTCTATATTCGGCAGATGCACGACCTTGTTAAGTCCGTTGGGATCAAAGGTGACCGACGATATCGAGCTCACGATCATGTCCTTTTGCATATCGGAGGAGGTTATCATATCCATACCGAATTCAAAGAACTCCCACACGACGCCGACCGTCATCGAAAAGCAGAACGCGACCACCGCGACAAACACGGGAGAAAGATTAAAGTGAAAGCGCGGCGAATTGTTGAGAATGTCGATCATCGAAAAACCGATCGCCGCCATAAGAAAGCCGTTAAGGGTATGAAGCATCGTGTCCCACCACGGAATATGCGTGTAAAAGCTGCCTATCTCACCAAGTATCTCCGCCGCAAAAACAAAGAGCAGAACGGTTATCTCAAGCTCGCGCGGTAGGGTTATCTTCAACACCTTGTGCGCGATGACCGGCAGATCAAAAAGCACGAGAGTCAGCACGCAAAGATAGACCGCGAAGTAATCTCGATGCAAAAATCTCGCCACCATCACCGCGCCCACGATGATGCTTAGTATCACCGCAACAGTTCCCTTTTTCTTTACCCAAGCTGAAAACCTTTTTTTCATTCTCTCGCCTTCCTTGACATTTTATTCTTTTAATGTTACAATTATATACAACAAATGTCGCATTTACAACAATCAGTTTCATAACTTTTGTTGCGTATGCGACAGAAAGCGAGATTTTGTATTGAAAACCAAAGAAAATCAGAGAGTCATCATAACAAAACGACTGCTTGAGGAGGCATTTTTACGTCTGCTTGAGAAAAAGCACATCGACAAAATAAGCGTATCGGAGCTTTGTGCCGAGGCAGGAATAAACCGCGCGACCTTCTACAGGCATTACAACATTCCAAGGGATATCCTTATCGGAATGCAGATAAATTTCGTTCGCGAGCTGCACGACCGTTTCGGGCGCCGCTCGGTAGGAAAGCCCGCAAAGGAATATCTTGTCGAGCTATGCACATATCTGTACGAGCGTGCGGATGCGATAAAGATCTTCGTGCGGCACAGTACCGAGAAGGATTTCATCTCGCTCATCGACCTGCTCGTCGAGTCATTTCTAAAGCAGATACGCGCCACGGGAAAAGCACGCGATATCGACGATGCTTCCCTCTCACTCATCTCGGCATCCATTGCGGGAGGAGGATATTTTCTCTTGCGCCGTTGGATAGTCGACGGAGTAGAAAAAAGCCCCGCCGAGATGGCAGAGCTTATCTTTAAATTTGTGAACAGAGAATACGAAACAGAGTAAAAAACTCCTCCCGATTTGGGAGGAGTTTTCATTATCACCTATTAACCAAGCTTAGCGTAGTTGATCTTGATTCCGGGGCCCATTGTAGATGCGATAACGCAGCTCTTAATGTACTGGCCCTTTGCTGCTGCAGGTCTTGCCTTGATAACAGCGCCAACGAGTGCGTCGAAGTTCTCAGCGAGCTTGTCTGCGCCGAAGGATGCCTTACCGATGGGGCAGTGGATGATGTTTGTCTTATCAAGACGGTACTCGATCTTACCTGCCTTTGCCTCGTTAACTGCACGGGCAACGTCCATAGTAACCGTACCTGCCTTGGGGTTAGGCATAAGTCCCTTAGGACCGAGGATCTTACCGAGACGTCCGATGAGACCCATCATGTCGGGAGTTGCGATGATAACGTCGAACTCGAACCAGTTTTCCTTCTGGATCTTCTCAACGTAATCCTCAGCGCCTACGTAATCAGCACCGGCTTCCTGTGCAGCCGTTGCCTTGTCACCTCTTGCGAATACAAGAGTTCTTACTGTCTTACCTGTACCGTTGGGGAGGACAACTGCGCCTCTGACCTGCTGGTCAGCGTGACGGGAGTCAACACGGAGACGGATGTGAATTTCGATCGTCTCATCAAACTTTGCCTTGGATGTCTGGCAAACGAGCTCGAGTGCCTCCTTAGGATCGTAAAGTCTGTTCTTCTCGAGAAGCTTGATGCTATCAGAATATTTCTTTCCCATTTTCATGTCCGTACTCCTCCTTATTCCTCAACAGTTACGCCCATGCTGCGAGCTGTTCCTGCGATCATGCTCATAGCGGACTCGATAGAAGAAGCATTAAGGTCCTTCATCTTTGTTTCTGCGATCTTTCTAACCTGCTCTTTTGTGATCTTAGCGACCTTGTCCTTGTTGGGCTTAGCGGATGCTGTCTCGATGCCGCATGCCTTCTTTATAAGAACGGGAGCGGGGGGAGTCTTTGTGATGAAAGAGAAGGAACGGTCAGCGTAAACCGTGATAACAACAGGGATGATAAGTCCGATGTCGTTCTTTGTTCTCTCGTTGAACTCCTTTGTAAAGTTGGGGATAGATACACCGTACTGACCGAGTGCGGGACCTACAGGGGGCTGGGGAGTTGCCTTACCAGCAGGCAACTGCAATTTGATATAACCTTGAATTTTCTTTGCCATTTTCAAATACCTCCAAATGTGGTTAAATACGGGAGAATTAAGTAAATATTTTCTCCCTCCCACTTACGCGGCGTCATACCGCGAAGCAAAAGAAATGATTTTGTCTTACTCTGCAAGCTTGACGTGTCTTGTGTCGAGCTTGATGGGCATATCACGACGCTCTGTAGAAACGAGGACCGTGACCTCTTTGTTGTTCTCGGAAAATTCTTGAACCGTGCCCGAATAACCTTTGAAAAGACCGTCGCAAATGACGACCTTGCTTCCGACACCGTAGGTTATCTGTACGGTTGCCGTCTCGACGTTGAGGGCTTCGACCTCTTCGTCTGTAAGCGGAACGGGTTTAGACCCGGGTCCGACAAATCCTGTTACTCCGCGAATGTTGCGGACGATATGCCAGCTCTCGTCGGTCATGATCATCTTGACGAGGACGTAGCTCGGGAAGATCTTGCTTTCGACTTCCTTCTCTTCGTCTCCGTTCTGCTCGATGACAGTCTCAACGGGGATCTTGATATCGAATATCAGGTGGCCTACGCCTCTGTTCTCGATTATCTTTTCCAGATTTGTCTTTACTTTGTTTTCATAGCCCGAATAAGTGTGCGCCACATACCATCTCGGACCTTCGTTCATGCTGTTGATATCGCTCATACCGTTACCCTCTTAGAACGAGATAAGTTTTCCGAGACCCATGAGTCCCTGAGAAAACGCAAAGTCTAAAAGAGCTACGATAACTCCGATTATCGCAATAGCAATTATAACGATGACGGAGTTTTTGCGAACCATGTTCCACGGATACCAAACGATCTTCTTGAACTCACCGCGGAATCCGCGCCAGAAGTTCTTGACCTTTTCGCCGAAGGAAACCTTAGTCTTCAAATCTGCCATCTTTCTCCTCCTCCGATTACTTTGTTTCTTTGTGAAGAGTGTGCTTGCGGCAGAACCTGCAGTACTTATTCATTTCAAGTCTGTCAGGATCGTTCTTCTTGTTCTTCTTTGTGTCGTAGTTTCTTTGCTTGCATTCTGTACAAGCGAGAGTAACCTTTACTCTTGCGTCACTAGCCATTTTTTCGGCACCTCCCGATTAAATTTTTGTTTATTCGTACCTCCCTCAGAAGTGGCTTACTGCCTGTCCTTGACACGCGACTGTTTGTGGCGCATCGCGCGCGTAACGGGCACGAAAAAAAACCCCCACTTGCAGAGGTAGCATTATTATACCACCCCTCCCTCCCCTTTGTCAAGCATTTTTTTACTTTTTATGTTAAAAAATTATTACAGATACAAAAAACGCTTGATTTCGACCCTTCCTTATTATATAATAGAGCATGCACAATACCGCGGAAAGGAGTGAGATGCCGTGGCTGATAAGAAAAACGAGGGCAAAAAGATAATTGCACAGAACAAAAAAGCATACCACGAATACTTTGTAGAAGAAAAATACGAAGCGGGCATCGAGCTATACGGCACCGAGGTAAAGAGCGTGCGCGCGGGCAACGTCAACCTTAAGGATTCGTATTGTGAGGTCGAGCGCAGCGAGATGTTCGCACTTGGATTTCACATAAGTCCTTATGAAAAGGGCAACGTGTTCAACCGCGACCCCCTTCGCAAAAAGAAGCTGCTCTTACATAAGCGCGAGATACTCAAGCTCATGGGCGCGGTCCAGCGTGACGGATACACACTTGTTCCACTCTCGCTCTATTTTTCGGGATCGAGAGTAAAAATGGAGCTTGGAGTATGCCGAGGCAAGAAGCTCTACGACAAGAGAGACGATGCCGCAAAGAAGGAAGCACGCCGCGAGGCAGAAAGATATCAAAAAGAAAAGCAGAGATATTAAATCTGCTTTCCCATATGGGGCCGTAAAGGTTTCGACGGGGATCTTGAGGTATGATAAGCGGGTAGAGCTCGGGACAACCTCTTTAAACTGTTCCACCTTAAAATTAAACGCTAACAGAAATGTAGCTCTCGCTGCCTAAAGCAGCGGTCGTTGCCTTAGTGCAACCCGTCCGATGTGAGAGTATCGCGGCTCACATTCGGGCGTCAAATCAGCGGTGAACGTGCATCTCCCGTTTGCTTTTGAAGAGATCACGCATAAAAAAGCTACGTGAGCGCGGAGTCTGTTCGCTGACGCCGCACAATCGGAAATTTCAATAAACGAACTGCACCCGGAGAAAGTCATATCAAGAGGTTTTCGGACAGGGGTTCGACTCCCCTCGGCTCCACCAAA
>JAZNZQ010000023.1:0-2280 GCA_045595035.1 Eubacteriales bacterium
TTACGGTCGCCTCTGCCGCCTCACAATCCGAGGTGAGCTCTGCCGTGATCTTATCGTACCCCTCTATCTCCTTTTCGATAGAGCGGTTCTTATCATCATCTTGACGGCGGGAGTTGTCGATGACCGACATTCTCACACTTATGTCGGTCTGCTCGCCCTTGAGCGAGTTTATTATCTCAAGTTTATCCTCAAGCTCTGCCGACATAGTGAGGATATTCTCCTCACATACTTTCTTTTTCTCTCCGAGCTCCTCATACTTAGCGTACGAATCCTCAAGCTCTCCTTTGAGAGACGATATCTTTTCCTCTCTCTTTGCCTTTTCCTCTTCTGCAGAAAGGCGATTGCGCTCTATTACATCTGCGGAGAATTTGTCCGACTCGATAAGCGCGTTGCAATGCGCGATATTGTTCTCGGCGACCTTGAACTCGGAATCGAGCTTGTGGTTTATCTCATCCTGCTCGCGTATCTTGGAGATAAGCTGCTCGGACACAAGCTTATTTGCCTGCGATGCCTCGTAGAGCTTGTCGTTCTGTATTTCAAGAGAAGCAAGGTCATCCTCGACCATTTCAAGCTCATGAGTAGACAGCTTAAAGCGGGAATCCGCCTCCTCGACCTTTGCGCGTATATCCTCCGTGTCATAGAGCCAGAGAGACACATCCGCGCGCTTTTTTTCCTCGTATATCTCAAGGTATTTCTTCGCGCGCACCGACTCCTTTTCAAGCGGGCCTACACGACTCTCAAGCTCGGACAGAATGTCGTTGATACGGAGCATGTTGTCCTCGGTGGCGTTCAGGCGGCGCTCTGCCTCCTGCTTCTTGTATCTGTATTTTGCGATACCCGCGGCATCCTCAAATATGCTGCGGCGCTCATCGCTCTTTCGCGAGATTATCTCGGCTATCTTACCCTGACCGATGATTGAATATCCCTCTCGTCCGACACCTGTGTTCATAAATAGCTCATAGATGTCCTTAAGTCTGACCGGCTTGCGGTTTATGAAATATTCGCTCTCGCCCGCGCGGTAGTATCTACGTGTTACCGTGACCTCATCATAGGGGCTGTCAAGATGCGCACCGGAGGAATTCGGGTCGTTATCAAATGTGACAGATACCTCTGCATAGCCCATAGGACGGCGTGAATCGGCACCGCCGAAGATAACGTCCTCCATCTTGGTGCTTCGTATGCTCTTGCTCGAAATTTCTCCGAGCACCCAACGCATCGCGTCGGAAATATTAGATTTACCGCTTCCGTTAGGTCCTACGATAACGGTAGCTCCGTTTTCAAAATTCAGTGTTGTTCTGTCGGGAAAGGATTTAAATCCCTGAAGCTCAAGTGTTTTTAATCTCAATTAAAAGCGTCCTCCCTTCGACAATTTTTGTCTATTCTTATATTATATCCCAAAAGTGACGGAATTTCAACAATTTTTATCTTTTTCATGCCGTATTCTTTTGCAAGACGTAGCTTGTTTGCGCGTTTTTGCCCCGATACCTTAGAGGTAGCTCCAACGGGAACGTATATTGTGATATCCGTGCCGCTGACATCATCCATTTTATCAAACTCGCCGCATATCCTCTCGTAAAAAAGCTCACTCATCGCCATCTCTCCGATAGCACTGTGATTGGGGCCCGCATAGACCGCTTCGTTCGATGATAGATTCTCGCTCGACTGCAGTCCCACTCGAATACAGGGCACACCGAAAGTGTCGAAGACCTTAAGCACTTCCTTTGTCCGCATCACGGCATCATGCTCGGACAATGGCACGTACTCACCCCGCTCCGCCATATTTTTAAGCTCGGTCTCGCAAAAGACAACGGTCGGATAAACTCTTGCGGCATCGGCGCCCATTTTGCATATTTCCTTGGCGCAAGCCCTCTCGTCCTCGACTGTAGCCGCAGGAAGTCCTATCATCATCTGCCCCACAAGACCAAAGCTGCGCGCCTTTATCTTTGCACACGCCCTTCTTGTCGCCTCTGTTCCGTGTCCTCTCTTTGACGCGGCAAGGACTCTCTCCGACATGCTCTGTATTCCGAGCTCTATATTTTTCACACCGTATTTTTCGAGTATATCAAGTATTTCATCGTCGATATAATCGGGCCTTGTCGAAAGCCGTATACTCTGTACCTTTCCCGCGTCGATATACGTCTTTGCGATCGAAAGAAGCTCGACCATAAGTGCCCTGTCGATACCTGTAAAAGAGCCGCCGAAAAAGGCGATCTCGACCTCGCTTGACCTTTGATCTATCGTTGCAAGAGCTCTCCCTATCTCATGATCTACCGAATCCGC
>JAZNZQ010000024.1:0-2845 GCA_045595035.1 Eubacteriales bacterium
TGCGTCTGCCTATTCCGCCACACCGGCAAAACGGCATTACATCTGCCCTATTACCTTATTATTATATCATGCCCTTCTCTGTTTGTCAACCCTTTTTCAATTTTTTGTTTCACGAAAATTGGAATTGCTATCTCACTCGCCATATACTATAATATAGCCATGTTCGGTATATTATACTCGGGGCGCGTAAAATATATGCGAACAAAAACAAAAGGAGGCATACTATGGCATCAGACATTATCGTCGCGCTTATCACAGTCATCGGAACTATGACCGCGAGTCTTGGCGGCGTATTGATATCGAACAAGAAGACACTTTGGCGGCTCGATCAGCTTGAAAAGAAGGTCGACCGACACAATCACCTCGTTGAGCGAATGGCGAGTGCGGAATCTTCATTAAAAAGCGCACATCACCGCATTGATGAGCTTCACGAGCTTCATATACATTAAAGGAGGCACTTATGCATTCACCATTTATCGGCGGAGACTTCCGCATTACAAGTCCGTACGGCACACGCACGCTGAACGGTACACAAAGCTTTCACGCGGGGCTTGATGCGGTCGGAATTTCCTCAAAGCGCGTTTGCGCCGTTGCATCTGGCACCGTTGCCGTTTCACAGATCGTAACCGACCGAAACGATCCCACATGGGAGTGGGGCAATTACGTTGCAGTGATCGGAGACGATGGCAAGATAATCTACTATTGTCACCTCTCGGAGCGTTCCGTGCGTGCGGGAAAGCGTGTAGAGATGGGCGACGAGATCGGCATCGAGGGCAATACGGGGTATTCATTCGGCGCACATCTTCATCTTGAGGTGCGCCATGCGGGATCAACAATAAATGCCGCAGAATATATCGGAGTTTCAAACGAGATCGGCACGTACAACGCCAACGTCGTACTTGACAACACTCCCGCCGAATGGTCGCGCGAATCGGTTGAATGGGCGATCGCAAACGGCATCCTTCAGGGCGACACCAACGGCAACTATTCCCTGCGCGCGCCTTGCACAAGAGAGCAAATGTGCGCGTTTCTATACAGAACATATAACTTGATAAGAAAGGAAATATAAAATGAAAATCGATTGGAAGAAAAAGCTTGCCAGCAGAAAATTTTGGGCAGCGGTCATCGGCTTTGTCACCGCCGTCCTTACCGTCTTCGGCGTGCCCGAGATGACAAGCGAGCAGGTCGTATCGCTCGTGTCTGCCGCGAGCGTGCTTATTGCATACATAATCGCAGAAGGCATGGTCGATTCTACAAACAAAGAATAACAGCAAAAAGGGAGAAGCACCGCTTCTCCCTTGTTTTGTTATGCCGCAGGTCCGAGCACTACGTCGGACGTGCCTGTATCCCAGTCAAACGCGGCTATGTACTTCTTAAGACGTACAAGGTCCTTGTTGTCGATGATGCCGTCACCTGTCGCATCGGCACCAGCGCTTACCTCCTCGGTAGATGTACCCGTGTCAAAGTCAAAGCCCGCAATGTATTTTTTGATTCGTACAAGATCTTTGTTGTCAACGATACCGTCACCGGTTGCATCACCCCAGACACAGTCAACGTATTCTACCGTGCCGTCGATGATATAGTCGAAAGTGACCTTTTGCTCCGCGCTGTTTACAGCGTGTCTCATAGTGAGTCCAATCGAATAGTTACCCGACTCTGCCGCATCGGATATTTCAAATACCATTGTAAAGAGATGTCCGTCACTGCTTATATCTTCGTTGGCAAGCAAAACTATATTCTTTCCAAGCTCGATATCGCACGCAAACTCGCCCTTCTTCACTTCCTTGAGCGTAAGTGCAGAGTCGTAGGTGGGCGTGATAGTAGCCGACATAAATCCGGGATTGTTCTTAACGTATACCTCTACCTCAAAGGTGTTCTCGGCTACGACCTTCTTGCTTCCTACAAGAAGATAGGACATTCCATCTGCATAAAGCTTTGTGTACTTAGCTTCGTATACCGCATCACCCACACAAGTTTCCGCAGAGGGCCATGCCTCAAATATATATACCTCTTCAAGAGTAACAACTCTCTCAAGCGGCGCAGGGATCTCTATCGCATCGCCGTAGTGATAGGTCTTTTCGGATATCACTTCCCCCTTGTAGTCAACAAACTTGACCGTGTAGCTGCGGTATTCCTTGCCGTATGTCGCCGTGTATGTCGCATCACCTGCAACTGCTACGACCTCCTTATCCCAACCGGTGAAAGGATAGTCATATACATTGTCCGACGGCTTTGTCGGTGTGGGGGGAATGACTATATTATCTCCTACATAATATTTTTCTGATGAAATAATAGTACCGTCATAATTTTTAAATATTATTTCACAACTTATCACAATCAATGTTTCTTCATATTCAGTATTGAGACCCATATACAAATCCCAATCCGTTCCCTTAGTAATCGCATTCCACTCGCTATCACTACCTGCGAAATAAATATTTTTAATATAGCGACACCCGTTAAAAGCATAATCCCCTATGCTTGTCACACTAGCAGGAATATTAACACTTTCAATCATAGTACAACTATCAAAAGAATAATTTCCGATTTTCACAACGCCGTCCAATATATTTACTTTTTTTATAAAATCACGGTATCCATCCCACGGAGATCTGGTGTGCGTGTACTGAGAATAATTTTCTATATTTCCCGAGCCAAATATTGTAATCTCGCCATAAGTATTAAGTTCCCATTTTACAGAAGCGCCACATGATCCTTTTGCAGCAATAATATTTTTATCTTTAAATACAACTTCGTAGTTTCCGGTGCCTTTGTTCCAATTAGTTTTTTTTGAAACCCTCTCCCACCACGCTTCAGTTCCATCAAATGTAATTTTTTTCAAAGA
>JAZNZQ010000025.1:0-6069 GCA_045595035.1 Eubacteriales bacterium
CCGGTACATTTTCATTACGTTTTCAGCGCGGGTATTGAAGGACCAACGGAAAAAGCTTTCGGCGGTTTTCATGGGTAAGTCTCTCCTTTAAATCAATCATTTTTTGCTTAAAAAATGCAAAAATCACGATTTTGCCCCCGACACCGCTCCATCGTTTATCGTGATGTCAATGGTGTCAAATCCGAGCATCTTTGTTGAGGCGACAAATGCGGGCGCCGAGCTTTGTCTCCTAAAGCCCTTTGACCTGCCGAGTGTGTGCGACCACATTGATACACTTGCCGCGGCAAGAAACCGAAAAAAGCCGGCTGCCCTTGGTGCCGCAGGAATTCCCGATATTGAGACACAGGTGACGAAGATAATCCACCAGATAGGCGTGCCCGCACATATCAAGGGATATCAATACCTTCGCACCGCAATTCTCATGACCATAAAGGACAGCGACATCATAAACTCGGTCACAAAGGTGCTCTACCCCTCGGTTGCAAAGAAATATCAGACCACGACATCAAGAGTGGAGCGCGCGATACGCCACGCGATCGAGGTCGCATGGGACAGAGGCGACGTTGACACGCTCAATTCTTATTTTGGCTACACGATACAGAACAACCGCGGAAAGCCCACAAATTCCGAATTCATCGCGATGATCGCGGATAATTTACGGCTTAAATATAAAATGTTTTGATATGCAGGGGAGATCTTTTTTACAAGAAAGGTCTCCCCTGAACCCTTTCCAAAAACTTTTGAGAAAAAGCAGTTTTTAAACATATTTTGTGCTATCATATAAGAAAAGTGTAATGTTTACATCTATTTTCGGTACATATAGGGTGAAAGCACAAAGGAGGCAGAAAAAATGACAGACACAGACATTATCGACCTGTTCTGGAAGCGCTCGGAAAGAGCGATATCAGAGCTGTCTGATAAATACGACAGACTCGCACGCTCTGTTGCTATGAATATCCTTCACGACACACCCGACACCGAGGAATGTATGAACGACAGTTATCTTTCTATGTGGAACTCTTTACCGCCCAAGCGACCGCAGGTATTGCCCGCTTTTTTCACGGCGATAACGAGAAATCTCGCACTCAAGCTCTACAGATACAAAAATGCATCTAAAAGATGCGCCATAATGGAAGAGCTGACAGACTTTTGCGCATCCTCTCCCTCACCCGAGGATGAAATAAACCTTGCCGCAGAGGTCATCTCAGACTTTCTCGGTGAGCTTGACACATCCTCCCGCGTTCTGTTTATGCGTCGCTACTATATGGGCGAGAGCATAGCAGATGCGGCGCGCGCGGTGGGCATCAGCGAAAATGCGGCAGGAGTCAAGCTTTCCAGAATAAGGGCAAAGCTCAAAAAAGAATTGCAAAAGGAGGGCATCGAGATATGACAAAGTTGGATTTTCTTGACGCACTCGGCAAAGTGGACACAAAATACGTCGAAGAATGCGTTACATATAAGCACAAAAGAAGCGATGCGTGGATAAAACGTATCGGCGCACTTGCCGCTTGCATCGCCGTTTTCATGGCAGTAATATATATCTCTTATGATAAAGGTCCCGATATAATAAATGAAAACGGATTCTATATCGAAAACGGAGTGCTTCTTTCCTACACGGGTGACGAGACCGATCTGACCATTCCCGAAACGGTAAGCTCTATCGCAGAGTTCGCTTTTCTTAATAATGAAAACGCCAACAAAATAACCGTTGTACGACTCGGCGACGGAGTTACAAACGTAGATGCCAACGCGTTTGCAGGGCTTTCAGGACTTGTCGACCTCGTTATATCGAACAACAATCTGTCGTTCACATATGAAAACGGACTCGTTATGACAAACGACGGCTCGGTGCTCTTAAAATACGAGCGCGAGGGAGAGACATCCTTCACCATCCCCGACAGTGTCCGTTACGTTGCCGCACACGCGGTACAAAACACCTCGCTTGAGGAGATAGACTTTGGCGATAAGCTCGAATACATCGGCTACGGCGCCTTTGCAGGCAACTATGACCTGAAGGCGATATATCTGCCCGAGTCGCTCACCTATATAAGCGAGATAGCATTTGCCGGCTGTGCATCTGCGGTAGACGGATATATTCCCGAGGGGGCAGAATACTTCGATTCATCATTTGAGAGCGTTCCGTTCTTCAACTCGATGTTGGCGGGCGAGATGTGCCCCGGCGAGGAGATCGAGCGAGGTCTTGTAACTCCCTCCGAGGCGATCTTAAAAAGCGACCTATACTCTCTTACAGAGCAGATAAGCTACGTTCTTGCCTGCATGCGGGGAGACGCCGATTACGTTCCGAGCGAGGCAGCAAAATTTGCGTATGCATCGGCAACAGGTGTGCCCGAGGTACCCGACGATATGGACGTTCCCGACAGCTTTACAATAGAAGAGCTCTATTTCGACGACAGAGGATGGGGCAAGACAGGCATATACGACCTTCAGATATTCCTTGATGCCGGTAAATACACCATCGTAATGGAAGCGTACGGATACGGCCTTTACGACGAGCTGTATTGGAGGGAATCAAGATTCCGCCTTGCGGGTGTATACTACATCAAAAATCCGAACGACTACGCCCCCGAGGAGACGGTAAAGGACAAGGGCTGGACTGCGGTAATAAACAAAGAGGACGGACTTTACGCGAACGTAACCTTTATCCACGAGGACGGAACCATCGTCCACAACAACACTCATTACCACAGCGCTGAGCCGTTCAAGATCACCTTCTCACCGAACGGCACACGCGCTGCGATCGAATATCTACACACATACGGCTTCAGAAGCTTTCTGATAGTAGCGCTGAACGGCGAGGGGCTCGGTGTCTCGGGCGGCTGGAACTACAACGAATACTTAAGCAATCACAACGGACAGTATATCGGAAATTCACTAAAATGGATAGACGAGGACAATCTTTCGGGCGAGAACGAGCACGGAAGCTTCGTGTACAACGTCTACGAATTTGAGGCAAGGCAAGAGAAGCGGGCTGACAAGATCGATATAATAACCCCCTTTGCAACGCTCGATATGCACGAGGATTCAAAAAAGGACGGCATGTACAATACCTTCACGCTCAAGGCACTCGATAGCGGCAAAGAGGTAACCTTTGAGGGAATGTCGCTTGAGTTTCGTGAGCCGTCGCTTGAAAAAGCGCAGATGAATTCCGACAAGGTGGAGGATATCGTCATTATCATGGCCGACGGCACGGGAACAGGTGTACACTCCGAGAACGTTCACATCTTCGACGGCCGCACGCTTGAAGAGATCCCATATAAGAGTGCATACGATGTGATCGCAGAGAGCGTGAAGATAGAGGCGACCGATACGGGATATAACGTAAAGACCCCGACGGCAGAGTACTCCGTGCTTAGAAAAGAGGGAGATTTCGAGAACATATCGGACGTCCCCGGTGTCGGGCACATGATGAATCATTTTACCTCAGGCGGCAAACTATACTGCCGTGTAATACTGATGGTAAGTCCTGCCGAATCGGTAGCAGAGCTTATCGTAAGCTACAAATACAGCAGCGGCGAGCTTGTAATGGACGACATATACTACGTCCACAATCGGGCCGAGTATTTCTACGTGACCGACATCACTATAGACAAGAAGGACTTTTTCGAGCTATATAACAACTACAGCTCTCTTCCCTTCCACCCCTTCACGATAAGGGTAGTCGGCTTCTCAACTCCCGTAAGTATAGGTATGAATTACCAAAGCAATATGAACAGTATAACGGCTTTCGGCCGCACTCTATACGTAAACGAGAGCGTTCATTTCGCGCCGACCTTTAATACCGATCTCTTTGAGCATAGCGGCTCGATAGTATTCTCGTGGTACAACTACGGCGTCGGATACACATATATTCTCGGGCGCGATACGGCAGAAGAGCTCGAGATAGGCCAGCGCACGTCGATCATGCTTTACTTTGACGACTCGGGTGCGCTTCGATACAGAAGGACCAACAATGCTATGCCGTCGATAGTACACTCGGGCGCGCTTTCGGTCGCATGCGGGTACGATGATCTGCTCTATGAGGCAGGACCCGCGCACTTGAAGGACGGCGTGCTCACGCTCGGTGAGATCGATGAAGCGTATACCGTAAGCGATAAATACAACCTCGGCCGTGAATTTTTGAATCTCGGATATGACAAAGAGTATTCGTCCATTGATGAGGTATTCGAAGAAAACAAAAAGCTCCCCTCGGGACCTCCGTCAAAGATACTGTACGGAAAGCTTCTCACAAGCTCGGCATCAAAGCTTAAGACGATATACGGACAGATGGCATATCTGTACTCCGAGCACGGACCGAATCAACCGGTATATTCTCTTAACAACCTCTGGGGTATCCAGCTCGTATTCTACGGTCTTGACAGTACCTCTCCGCTTCCCGATGATGCCGTACCCGACGAGATATGCACAACGGGCGGCTACGGTAACGATTTCTATGGGCTCAGTACAGGGCTTGATATGTCAACCTGGTCTGCCTTCGAGTGGGACAGCGCCGAGTTCTCACCGATGAGCGGCACGGTAAAGCTTACAAAAGAGACCGCCGATTTCATCGTATCGATCAGCGTTTACGACGATGACCTTCCCGATGGCGGCGAGGCACTGGATGAGCTCAAAAAATCCCCGCGAGGAATAATAAGCGAGATAAGAATAAAGCTTAATCCAAATAAAAATTGAGAGGCAAATGCCTCTCAATTTTTTCTTATACTTATCTCACCCGAAAACACTCTCTTTTCGCCGTTGTCGGTCATTACGTTGAGTGAAAAATCGTCGTTCACAGAAACAAGTATTGCCGCATAGGTCTCGGTGGGTGATATCACATTTATCCTCTCGCCCACATACAACATCTTTTCCCTGTATGTGCTAAGATATTCCCTATCATCAAGCTTGTTGTAATAAGCAAAAAATTTTTTTATAAACACTGATACAAGCGATGTGAGCGAATCTTGGTCGGCAGAATCAAAAACGCTTCCGGCAATATCCTTTATATCTGCGGGGAATCCCCCCTTTGGCGTCCTTACGTTTATACCGACACCGAGCACAGCGTGCTTCATTTTATTTTGGTCAAAAACCGCCTCGGTAAGTATTCCGCAGACCTTTTTGCCGTCGATATATATATCGTTGACCCACTTTATTCTTGCATCCTTATTTGCCGTTTCCTCTATCGCCTCTGCTACGGCAACGGCGGCAGCCGCCGTTATATATACCGCCTTATCCGAATCGAGAGTCGGCTTTAAAAGAATGCTCATATACACTCCAGAGCCGGGTGGCGAAAAGAAACTTCTGCCGAGCCGTCCTCTGCCCGCACTCTGCTCATCCGCGATCACTATATGCCCCTCGCTTCGTTTGTCGGCTATACTTTTAAGATAGGTGTTGGTCGAGTCTATCGTGTCAAAGTATTCGACCTCATGGCCGCAGAGCTCAAATCTTCTCATTTTGCCTTTATCTCCTTTCCGTCGGTGATAAAAACAAGCGTACCCATCGTGTCCGTGCGATAGATATCGATGCCCATGTCATATAGGTCCGCAATTACCTCCCTGTGAGGATGCCCGTAGGAATTACCCTCCTCGCAGGAGATGGCAACGATATCGGGTGATACCGCCTCAAGAAATTCTCTTGTGTTGGAGGTCGACGAGCCGTGATGCCCCGCCTTCATAAAATCGCAATCGAGCATAGCAGGACTGTATTTTTCAAGCATCTCGCGCTCGGAGAGGGCTTCGGCATCTCCCGTGAACATAAACGAGGTCTCACCGTAATCCATACGTATAGCAACGCTGTAATCGTTAAGCTCCTCGTATTCCTCCGAGATAGGCGCAAGCACGGTAAGACGTATCCCGCCGATATTGTATTCTGTGCCGTATATCGCTTGGTGCACTGCGGCACCGCTTTTCTCTATTGCATCTATCATATTTTCAAAGGTTGCCGAGGTGTGCACGACGTCGGGAAGTATGACGTTTTTGACCTCAAAGTTCTCCATTACCTCGACCGCACCGCCGATGTGATCCTCATGAGGATGCGTGAACACCGCGTAATCGATGCTCTCGATACCGCATACAT
>JAZNZQ010000026.1:0-4039 GCA_045595035.1 Eubacteriales bacterium
CATAAAGTTGATGGTTTCAAGCTTTTGGCATTGGTTAAACGCTTGACTCCCTATGCTCTCAAGTGTACCGGGAAGTGTTATGCGCACAAGAGCCGAACAAAACATGAAGGCATTATTTCCTATATTTTGTACGCCGTCCGACAAAACAATGCTTTCAAGCTTGTCAGCCCCGTAAAAGGCATAGAAGCATATCTCCTTCACGCCGTCGGGGATCTGATAGCTTGTACCGCTTTTCATTCTGGGATAATATATCAACATTGTTTTGTTTTTGTTATACAAAACACCGTCAATACTGCAGAAAAATAGGTTTTGAGGATCAACGTTGACACCTGTAAAAGCGCTGCATTTGTAAAACACAAGCTCACCTATGCTATTTACACTCGCGGGAATATCAACCCTTTTAAGCTTGCTGCAGCTTTGAAATGCCGCGCTGCCGATACTTGTGATCCCGTCGCACAGAGTCACACTTGTCAGATATGAGCAATCGGAGAATGCCGCAAAGCAGATACTTTTGACACCCTCTTTGATCACTGCTTTCTTTATATTTCTTTTTAAATTATTCCAGGGCACAAGATACGAATATTCATACGTATACATCTCACCCTCGCCCGAAATGATGATAGTTCCGTCACTGTACAGACTCCATATGACACGTTCACCGCAATAACCGCCATTCAACTTATCTCTGTCGACAAAAACGATCTCATATCTGCCTTTCGCCGTATCCTTACCTGCGCCGTCGTCCCAAGCAGCACCCTTTTGAATAGCCGCCCACTCATATTCGGTGGCGCGTACATATATTTCTTTCAAGGAGGTGCAGAGTGCAAAAGCACGCTCGCCTATTTCACTCACACTGAACGGAAGCTCGACGACCATCAAATTCTGACACCTTGAAAAAGCTCTGTCGCCTATCTCACTTACGAGGGTCGGTATAGATATATTCATAAGTGAGTCACAACCGAAAAATGCGTCATTTCCTATTTTTTCAAGCATTATCGGCAATTCCAAGGTTACAAACGAACACCCTGCAAAAGCAGAGTTGCCTATCACACGGACCGATTCGGGAAGCTCAAGCTTTTTCAAATTCACACATCCCGAAAAAGCATTATCCGCAACAGAGCTGACTCCCTCTTCTATGACGACCTTTCGTATAGAATCAGTGTACGCTCCCCACGGAACGTTCCCATTCATTTCGCCCTCTCCCGAAATAACAAGATGTCCGTCATAATAAAGGGTCCAAGTGATATTCTCTCCGCATTTTCCCGAATCGGTCTCGGGCTTGGGCAAAAAGATCAGCTCATATGTACCTTTGGTGGTATCGGCGCCTGCATTTATCGCCCACTCGCGATCCCGAACCATGTCGTCCCAGAATGCGCTCTCGCCTATAAAATAGATACTCTCAAGCTTTTCACAGCTTGTAAAAGCATGCTCCTTGATCTGCTCCACGGATTCAGGAATATAAACGCTTGCAAGAGAATAGCAGCTTGAAAATGCCAATGCGCCTATTTTCGTCACACCGGTAGGAATATTGATGCTTTCAAGCGAATAACAATACTGAAACAAGCCGTCTGCGATCTCGCTTATTCCGACGGGAATATTCAGAGAAACAAGCTTTGTACAATTATTAAAGGCATAACTGCCTATTTCTTTAACGCCCGAAGGAATGACTATCTCTGAAAGCTCAAATGAGCCGCAAAATGCCCCATCGGCTACGCGGGTCACGCCTTCAAGAACATTATAGCTTGAAGCATCCCTTTTTGCGGGATACGCGACTACCGTTTTCCTGTCTTTGCTGTAAAGCACTCCGTCAACACTTGTAAAATATGGGTTGTTTTCATCAACTTCGATGGTTTCAAGCGATAATCCTTGCGCAAAAGCAAGTCCCTCTATCGTCTTTACTGTTGACGGAATATATACCTCGGTAAAATCACAACTGTTAAAGGCCTCCCAACCGATCCTTTCAAGACCTTCCGGAAGTTCTATATATTCAAGATCATAACATGCTTCAAAAGCATAATCACCGATACTCTTCAAGCCCATGGGCATATAGACATCATAAAGATTACTGCAAGCCCAAAAAGCCCAATCTTCCACATACTCCAATGTTTCGGGAAACATAATACTCTCGATCACGGTATTTGAAAAGAAAGCCGACTCACCGATACTTACAACGCCATCGGGAACAGTATACTCGGCGCCGCTTTGCTCGGGATAATATATGAGCTTGGTCGCATTTTTATCAAAAAGCACTCCGTCTATGCTCGAAAAGTGCTCATTTTCTTCATCGACATCTATTCTTTCAAGCTTCGACATGGAATTAAAGGCCCTGTGAGCTATCTCGGTAACGCGGGCGGGGATCCTTATGCTTGCGATCGAGGTGCAATTTGAAAAAGCCCATTCGCCTATATACTCCAGATTATCGGGCAATTCTATTTCGCATAGGGCTTCGCAATTTGAAAACGAAAAATGCTCCAATCTTTTTATGCTATCCGACAACCGGATATAGGTGATCTTATCACAGCTTGCAAAAGCATTTTCTCCAATAGTTATCAATCCATCGGGCAAGCTCACGTGCACAAGCTCAAAACAGTCATAAAACGCATATGAGCTTACATTCGTTATACCGTCTTCTATCACGATCTGCTTGATACTGCTTTTATACGAATTCCACGGAGGCGGGTCAAAAAATGTATAATTCTTCATCTCCCCCTCGCCGGACACGGTAAAAGTTCCCGAAGCGTCGAGCGTCCATGTAATATTACACCTGCCCTCACCGCATTCTCCGCTCGCAACACTCGAAGCGGAGATCGAAATACATGCCGCAAAAACAAGGACTGTAATGCCTAATAATGTCAGTACCTTCTTCATTTTATCCCCTCTAATAACTTTTTTCGCATATATTATATCACTTTGCCGATTTCAAGTCAACTCCGCAATCGTCCGCTTTTATTTGTTGACTTTACAACAAGTATGTTGTATAATAAATATGTAAAAATAAAAAACAAAGGAGATCGACAATGGATCAGAAATACGAAGCATTATTTACCCCTTGGAAGATCGGCAATGTCGAGATCAAGAACCGTATAGTAATGTGCCCGATGGGCGGCACGTCACTTTTCGGTTGGTTTGAGCTTGGCGGATGTCATTTTGACCGTGAAGCGGCAAAGCTCTTCCTCGAGCGCGCCAACAACAATGTCGGACTTATCATTCCCGGCATTGCTCCCCTTCGTGATACGTTCTGGGGCAAGTGGCTCTGGCAGAATCCGAAGATGTTTGACGAGCTGAAAGAGTTTATGGATGAGATACATAAGACAGGAGCAAAGCTTTTCATCCAGCTTACAGCAGGAATGGGACGCTCTTGGGCTATCACCGAGCTCGTCGCCCCCCTTCACAAAAACAAGATTACAAGAGCTATTCTTAAGCCGATACTCGACACGAGTCACGAGCTTGCTTCTCCCTCGCCTCAGCCCTCGCGTTGGGCGCACGATATCATCTGCCCCGAGATGACGGTCGAGCAGATACATGAGATCATCGAAGCATTTGCAAAGACCGCAAAGCTTTGCCGCGATGCGGGCGTTGACGGTGTAGAGGTACACGCAGTACACGAGGGTTACCTCCTTGACCAGTTCTCGATAGAATTTTTCAACAAGCGAAAGGACGACTATGGCGGAAGCTTTGAAAACCGTTACCGCTTTGCCGCTGAGGTCGTAAAGGCAATAAAGGAAGCGTGCGGAGACGACTTCCCCGTTTCGCTTCGATACTCTGTGGAGTCCAAGATGAAGGGCTTCTGCGAGGGGGCTATGCCGGGTGAGGAGTACACAGAGGTCGGTCGTAATATGGCTGAATCCGAGCGCGCGGCAAAGTATCTTGAGGATGCGGGATATGACATGCTCAACGCCGACAACGGCACGTACGACTCCTGGTATTGGGCACATCCTCCGATGTATATGCCCGAGAATTGCAATCTTGAGGACGTCGCACACATCAAGAAATTTGTCAACATTCCTGTCGTTTGCGCGGGCAGAATGGATGCCGAGGT
>JAZNZQ010000027.1:0-3839 GCA_045595035.1 Eubacteriales bacterium
AACCTGCCGCCGCTGTTTGTACGATCTTTCTCTGAGGGAGCTTTCCCTTGATGGTATCGGACACGGGGAGTGTGGGGTCAGCCGCGCCTGTTACACGCATAGCCGCATAAACGTAGGAACGTCCCGAGAGCGGGTCACGTATAGCACCGCCGATACATGTTGCGGCACCGCCGAAGGGCTCGATCTCGGTCGGATGGTTGTGTGTCTCGTTCTTAAAGAGAAGCAACCAATCCTCCTCTATACCGTCGACCTCGACCTTCATCTTAACAGTACAAGCATTTATCTCCTCGGATTCGTCAAGCTTATCGAGCTTGCCTGTCGCCTTGAGATACTTGCCCGCAAGAGTACCGATATCCATAAGGTTCTGCGGCTTTGTTCTGCCGAGCTTTTCTCTTGTAGCAAGATAATCCTTGTACGTCTTTTCAAGAAGCTCGTCCTCAAACTTTACGCTGTCGATAGTTGTAAGGAAGGTTGTATGACGGCAGTGGTCGGACCAGTACGTATCTATCATACGGATCTCGGTTATCGTAGGGTCGCGCTTCTCGGTAGAGAAATACTCGCGGCAGAATTTGATATCGTCAAGGTCCATTGCAAGACCGTAATTCTTAATGAAATCCGCAAGCTCCGCGTCGCTTTTAGATATAAATCCGTCAAGAGTTGCAACGCTTTCGGGAATATCGTACTTTGCCTCAAGTGTCTCGGGCATATCAAGCGATGCCTCACGTGCCTCAACAGGGTTAATGACGTATTTCTTTATCTCCGCGATATCAGCATCTGTAAGTTCGCCGCCAAGCACGTAGACCTTTGCCGTACGAATTATGGGACGCTCCTTACAGGAGATTATTTGGATACACTGCGCCGCGCTGTCCGCTCTTTGGTCAAACTGACCGGGAAGGTACTCGACCGCAAAAACGTATCCGTTCTTCGCATCAAGCTCGCGTGTTGCAATATCAAGCTGGGGTTCGGAGAAGACAGAGCCGACCGCGACCTCAAAAAGCTCATCGGAGATGTTTTCAACGTCATATCTGTTGAGAATACGCACCGACTCGAGCGCTTTTATTCCGAGCAGATTTTGAAGCTCCGACAGAAGCGAAGATGCCTCGTGAGCAAGTCCTTCTTTCTTTTCTACATATATTCTGTATACCATTGTCTAAATCCTTTCAGATCTTATGCTTTTATAATATCAAGTGCTTTTTTGCCTATGTCTTTTCTATAGTAAGCATTTTCAAACGACACATTTTTGACGTTTTCGTAAGATTTTTCTATAGCCGCCTCAAGAGTGGGAGCAACCGACGTTACACCAAGCACTCGTCCGCCCGAGGTAAGTAGCTTTCCGTCCGTGAGCTTAGCACCTGCAATAAAGACCTCGGACTCGATACCGTCGCCAATCTTTATCTCGTATCCGGTATCATACTTGCCGGGATATCCGTTCGATGCCATGATTACACAGCAAGCCGACATGTCGCTGAATTTCACATCAGTCTTATCAAGCGTACCGTTTTCACACGCACGCATTATCTCAAAGAGATCACTTTCAAGAAGCGGGAGTACGACCTGTGTCTCAGGGTCACCGAAACGGCAGTTGTACTCTATGACCTTTGGTCCCTTAGGAGTTATCATAAGTCCGAAATAGAGGCATCCCTTGAACGTTCTTCCCTCTTTGTTCATTGCATCGACCGTGGGAAGGAATATCTTTTCCATGCACTCCTCTGCAACCTCGACGCTGTAGCACGGATTGGGGGCGATCGTGCCCATTCCGCCCGTGTTAAGTCCCTTGTCGCCGTCAAGCGCTCTCTTGTGGTCCATTGATGAGACCATCGGCTTGACAGTCTTTCCGTCGGTAAATGCAAGCACAGACACCTCGGGACCTGTAAGAAATTCCTCAATTACGATATTGCTTCCGCTTTCACCGAAGACCTTATCCTCCATCATGGAGCGAACGGCATCACGTGCCGCCGAAATATCCTCTGCAATAACGACTCCCTTACCGAGTGCAAGTCCGTCCGCCTTGATGACCGCGGGAAAAGAGGATCTCTCAAGATATGCGAGCGCATCCTCGGGATTTGTGAAGACCTCATACTCGGCTGTGGGAATACCGTACTTCTTCATAAGATTCTTAGAAAAGACCTTACTTCCCTCGATTATAGCCGCCTTTGCCTCGGGACCGAAGCAAGGAATGCCGACCGCGTGAAGTGCATCAACGCAACCGAGCACAAGCGGGTCATCGGGTGCGACGACTGCGAAGTCTATCTTATTTTCTTTTGCAAAATCAACTATACCGTCTATATCCTTTGCTCCTATGTTAACGCATACGGCATCACCTGCCATACCGCCGTTTCCCGGGAGTGCATAAATGGTATCTACGTCGCGGCATCCTTTGAGCTTTTTAATGATCGTATGCTCTCTTCCGCCGCTTCCGACAACTAAAAGATTCATTATTTTCCTCCTATTAGTTATAAATAGGATACTTTTCGCAAAGTGCCTCTACCTCTGCCTTAACTCTGTCTCGGTTGCCCTCAAAGTCAACTGCAATATCCTTCATCCACTTTGCGATCATATGCATCTCCGCTTCACCAAATCCGCGGGAGGTAACTGCGGGAGTACCTACACGAATACCGCTTGTGATAAAGGGACTTTCGGGATCGTTCGGAATAGCATTCTTGTTCGCTGTGATGTTTACCGCATCAAGACGGTGCTCAAATTCCTTGCCTGTAAGACCGAAGGGACGAAGATCGAGAAGCATAAGGTGATTGTCCGTGCCGCCCGAAACGAGATCGAATCCCTCTTCGAGAAGCGCCTCGGAGAGCACCTTCGCATTCTTTACGATCTTGGTCGCGTATTCCTTGAACTCGTCTGTAAGCGCCTCACCGAATGCGACTGCCTTTGCAGCGATGATATGCATAAGCGGACCTCCCTGTGTTCCGGGGAATATCGCCTTGTCTATCTGCTTTGCAAGCTCTTCACGGCAGAGGATAAGACCTCCTCTGGGACCGCGGAGCGTCTTGTGCGTTGTTGTAGTAACAACGTGAGCGTGAGGCACGGGAGAGGGGTGTACACCTGCGGCAACAAGACCTGCGATGTGCGCCATATCTACCATAAGATATGCGCCGACCTCATCTGCGATCTCGCGGCAACGAGCGAAATCGATAATTCTCGAATATGCGCTTGCGCCTACAACGATAAGCTTGGGCTTGCACTCAAGTGCGATCTCTCTCATCTTGTCGTAATCTATTCTGTGTGTTACGTCATCAACGCCGTAAGGAACGATGTTGAAGTATTTACCCGAAATGTTTACGGGCGAGCCGTGAGAAAGATGTCCGCCGTGAGCGAGATTCATTCCCATGACCGTATCACCGGGATTTAGGAGCGCGAAGAACACAGCAAGGTTTGCACTTGCACCGCAGTGGGGCTGAACGTTTGCATGCTCTGCACCGAAAAGCTTCTTCGCTCTCTCTCGTGCGATATCCTCAACTACGTCAACACACTGGCATCCGCCGTAATAACGCTTGCCGGGATAGCCCTCTGCATATTTGTTTGTGAGCACTCCGCCTGCGGCAAGAAGAACTGCCTTTGAGACTATATTCTCGGATGCGATAAGCTCAATATTGTGCTTCTGACGGGAAAGCTCCTTGTCACACGCCTCAAAGACCTCGGCATCGTAATTCTTAAGTTCATCGAAAAAATTCATCGTTATTTCTCCTTATATTATATATTAGTGGTGGAAGAGGCGCATTCCCGTAAATGCCATTGCCATACCGTACTTGTTGCAGCACTCGATAACAACGTCGTCGCGGATAGATCCGCCGGGCTCTGCGATATAAGAAACGCCGCTCTTCTTT
>JAZNZQ010000028.1:0-11389 GCA_045595035.1 Eubacteriales bacterium
TTTACTACCCGGTGGCAGTTATTTTTTATTTATTATACCCCTTTTTGCCGGTTTTGTCAAGAGATGGCGGGGAAAGTGATGCTCACCTTAAACAAATCTGCATCGACCGAGAGCGCCATAGTGCCGCCCTGAAGCTCGGTAAGCGATCTTGCAATGGAGAGTCCAAGTCCGCTTCCCTCGGTCGTGCGTGATGAGTCTCCGCGCACGAATCTTTCCATAAGCTCGTCCGCCGAGATGTTTAAGGGATAGCGCGAGATATTCTTGAAGCTTGCGGTGATATGTCCGTCTTCGTTTGTTACGTCAAGATATACTCTTGTACCCGAGAGCGAGTATTTGCATATATTGGCAAGCAGATTGTCGAATACTCTCCATAGTAACCGTCCGTCGGCAAGGATAGCCGCCCCGTCCTCGGGTGTGCTTGTGAGCAGCTCAACTCCGGCAGAGTCGAGCTTTTCGGTGTATTCGGCAACTGCTTGGGATAATAGCTCGCATACGTCAACTCGCGCGGTATCGACCGAGATGTTGCCCGTAGTCGCCTTTGATGCTTCGACGAGGTCCTCGGTGAGCTTCTTTAAACGCCCCGCCTGCCGCTCAAGCACGTCTATATATTCCTTTGCCGTTTCGTTTTCTATCTCTTCCTTTTTTAAAAGATCCACGTAGTTGACGATGGAGGTAAGAGGAGTCTTTATGTCGTGCGAAACGTTTGTGATAAGCTCGGTCTTGAACCTCTCGCTCTTCATCTTTCCTTCCACGGCACGCGCCATTCCGTCACCTATCGAATTTAAGTCGGTAGCGTGTTCCTTTATCGCTCCGAACATATACCTTGTATCGCACTTGTGTGAAAGCTCTCCGCAGGACAGCTTTTTTGCTGTCTTTCTTGTCGCGTTAAATCCGATCGAGGCAAGACACAGAGCCGCAAATATTATGGTATTTCCGAAAAGCCAAACCAAGAAGATGAGCTCCTCTTCCCAGGTGACTATCACAAGCAGCTCGACAAGACATATTGCACCGAAAACAAGAGCTGCCCGCCAGACAACGTTAAGGTTGGTGCATATTTTCTTTACAATGCCGAGAGCACCGCCTATGACGATATATATAAGCGTGTTTTTCCAGAGCGTGGAGCATTTTGCACGCACCGCAAAGCTCATGCAGAAGGAAAGGAACAAAAGGAATATCAACAGGATGAATGCTATTAACGCCACCGCCTGTATTATGTCGCCCCCGTACCACATCATTTCATTAAACAGAACATACGAGAACATGATGATGCCGAAATATATGAGCACGAGCAGATCAAGCGGTATGCGGTCGAGCCACGAAAGGGCAGGAGCGTCTGCACCGCGCCGTCTTCCTGCTGAGCACATAAGAAAGACGAAAAGGATTATCGATATAACAAGCGAGGCAGCCGCAAGGCCGATTATGGCAAACCTTGCGGAGTAGATGAAGTCATATAGCTTCGCGGCGTAATAGAATTCGTCGGTTTCGGCGAGGTCCTTTGCAAGAAATGTCTTTACCGCAAAATATTTGTCGCTTGAGCTGAATTCTCCGTGAAAATAGTATTCGTCGGTAAAGCCGAATTCCTTCTCTTTGTCAAGCGCCGAGACGATAAGGGTATAGCCGTCCTCATCCACCAGATATACCTCAAACGAGAGGTTTCCTATCGGTTCGTATACGCCGATGTGCGCCGAGCTCTCGGGGGCGTAGCCGGCTATTATCTGCCAATAAACGTTGTTGTACGCGACGCGCGATGCTATTCTGCGGCACCAGGGAGATTCGAAAAAGTAGTCCGCCTTGCTCTCGGTGAAAAACTCTGAGTAAAAGCCCTCCTCGGCAAGCCAATATGCACCGAGAACCGAGAGCACGGTCGATGCAAGGAATACCACGAGCAGTATTATTGCCGCGGTCTTTGCTGCTATACTGTGCGTAAGCTTCATATTTTTCTCTCTCCTTTATCGAATTTGTATCCCTTGCCCCAGACAACAAGCAGATATCTCGGGGCGGCGGGGTCTATCTCTATCTTTTCGCGCAGGTGCCTGATGTGGACGGCGACCGTGTTTTCGGCACCGTAAGGGCACTCGCCCCAGACCGCGCTGTAAAGCTCCTTTGAGGAGTAGACCTTGCCCGCGTTTTTCATAAGATGTCCGAGAATATCGTATTCGGTGGGTGTGAGCGAAACGGCCTCACCGTCGACACGCACCTCTTTTGCCGCATCGTCAAGCTCTATGCCGCCTATGCATAATACGTCCTCCTTCTTGGGAGCACTTCCGAGCGTCATGTATCGGCGGAGCTGACTTTTTACTCTTGCTATGACCTCGACCGGGTTAAAGGGCTTTGTTATGTAGTCGTCGGCACCGAGATTAAGACCGAGTATCTTGTCGCTGTCCTCGCTTTTTGCCGTGAGCAGTATTATCGGCACGTTGCTTTCTTTTCGAAGAACGCTCATAAGAGCGATGCCGTCTGTCTCGGGCATCATTATGTCGCTTATAACGATATGTATCTCGTTTTTCCGAAATATTTCAAGCGCCTTGCGGCCGTTGTATGCTTCGTATATATTATATCCCTCGGACGAGAGATATATTTTCAGCGCCGCCACTATGTCGCGCTCGTCGTCGCAGATAAGTATGTTGTACATTTTAATCACTTCCTTGACTATTATTGTACGACATTGTTTATTAAAAAGAAAGAGGGAAAATAATTAAGAATTTATTAAGAACAAAACTTGACAAGAATATGCATAGTATGTTAATATTAGATTAACAAATTTTTCGGAGGAAAAAGTTATGACAAACAAGAGAAAACTGTTTGCTCTCTTAACAGTCCTTGCGATGCTTCTTTGCGTGTTCACTATGACCGTGTTCGCAGAGGGGGACGCGGAGGAGCACGTGAGCAACGCCTATGCAACGATATGGTCGTTGCTGCCCCCTGTTATCGCGATTGTTCTCGCGCTTATTACAAAGGAAGTATACTCCTCGCTGTTCGTGGGAATAGTTACCGGAGCGCTTCTTTACGCAAACTTCAACATTGAGACGGCTTACGTTACGATGTTCACAAACGACGGCTTTATTACAAAGCTTGCCGATTCGTGGAACGTAGGTATTCTTATATTCCTTGTCGTGCTCGGCGCTATGGTCGTTCTTATGAACCGCGCGGGCGGCTCTGCGGCTTACGGTAAGTGGGCAAGCGAGCGTATCAAAACAAGAAAGGGAGCATTGCTCTCCACATTCGGTCTCGGCTGCCTTATCTTCGTTGACGACTATTTCAACTGCCTTACAGTCGGTAATGTTATGCGTCCCCTTACGGATAAGAATAAGGTATCCCGTGCAAAGCTTTCTTACATAATCGATGCGACTGCGGCTCCTATCTGTATGATAGCTCCCATCTCGAGCTGGGCGGCGGCTGTTGCCGGCGTTATGGATGAAGGAAACGGACTTGACCTCTTCATCAAGGCGATACCCTACAACTTCTACTCGCTTCTTACTATTCTTATGATAATCATGATCACTCTCATGAACTTCGATTTCGGTCCCATGAAGCGCCATGAGATGAACGCGCTTGCAGGCGATCTTTATACAACAGATGCACGTCCTTATGCAGATGCAAAGGAAGATAAGATCTCGGCAAAGGGCAAGGTCATCGACCTCGTTCTCCCCGTTATCGTGCTCATCGCTTGCTCTGTTGCCGGCATGGTATATACCGGCTATGAGGGCGGCGCTGACAACTTTATCGATGCGTTTGCCGGTTGTGATGCGGCGCTCGGACTTTCGCTCGGCTCTGTTGTAGCACTTCTCTTTACAATAGTTTATTATCTCTGCCGCCGTGTGCTCTCCTTTAAGGAGTGCATGTCCTCCATTCCCGAGGGCTTCAAGGCGATGGTTCCCGCTATCCTCATCCTTACGTTCGCATGGACGCTCTCCGGTATGACAGGACTGCTTGGTGCTGACGTATTCGTAAGCTCGATCTTCGAGGGCAGCGCTGCGGGACTTAAGGTATTCCTTCCCGCTATCGTATTTGCAGTGGCTGTCGGCCTTGCATTTGCTACAGGTACGTCCTGGGGTACGTTTGGTATCCTCATCCCGATCATCACAGAGATCCAGGGTCTTGGCGACGAGATGCTCGTTATAGCTATATCGGCATGCCTTGCAGGTGCTGTCTGCGGTGACCACATCTCGCCCATCTCCGATACCACTATCATGGCATCGACAGGCGGTCAGTGCGACCACATCAACCACGTATCCACTCAGCTTCCTTACGCACTCCTTGTTGCAGGTGTGTCCTTTGTTTCCTACATAATTGCAGGACTTACACAGAACGTATTTATCGCGCTTCCCGTAGCACTCGTGCTTATGGCGGCAACACTTGTCGTAATGAAGCTTACAATGGACAAGAAGAAAGTATAATTTTCCAATAATACGAAAAGAACCTCGCCGCGCGAGGTTCTTTTTTGTTCATTTTTTAGTCATAAACGGTTGAAGTGAATTGTTAAGAGTGGTATAATAAAAGTAATATTATGCTTTTGGAGGTTCTTTTATGAAAAAAGCGAATTTGCGTATACTTTCTTTTATTATGGCAATGTCGATGCTGATATCGATGTTTGTCATACCGGCTTCGGCGGAGAGCATGACCGAGGACGGCTTTCAGTACAGCGTATCCGTCGCCGACGGAACAGCCACTATTTCGGGCTATTACGGCGATGCTGTCGATCTCGTTATCCCGAGCGAGATCGAAGGATATACAGTAACAGCTCTTGGTTACATTGTTTATACTAATGCGGACACGTGTAAGGTCAAGAGTATCAGTATCCCCGAAAGCATAACGTATATGAACGATATGTCTTTAGTGGGCTTTGTCGGAATAGAATCTATTACGGTAGATCCTGCAAATGAGGGGCTTACAAGCATTGACGGCGTGCTCTATACTAAGGATATGAAAAAGCTCATTTGCTACCCGAGAGAAAAGTCGGGAGCCGAGTTTGTTATGCCCGAGGGAGTGGAGCGTGTCGGCGGTTACGGATTCCACTTTGTGCCTGCGCTTGAGAGCGTTACCCTTCCTGCATCGTTTAGGCAACTCGGCGGATGCTTTAATGCGGCTCACGGCATAAAAGAGATAAAGGTTGCAGAAGGCAACCCCTACTATTCAAGCGTAGACGGTGTGCTTTTCTCATCGCATGAGACTGCACTTTGCAAATATCCGCGTATGAAAGAGGGAACCGAATATACAGTACCCGACGGCGTTGTAAGACTTTTGAACGCTTGCTTTATCAGCGTTAATGCGCTCGAGAAAATAACCGTTCCCGACAGCGTTGTCACCATAGAGGATCAGGTATTCTCGGATCTTTCTTCGCTTAAAGAGGTCTATCTGCCGAATACGATATCCGAGATCGGTATGTGGAATTTCGAGACCTGCTTTGCTCTTGAAAAGATATACTATGACGGAACAGAGGAGATGTGGAGCGCTTTCGAAATAACACTTCCCGAAACTGTCGAGCTGAGTTTCGGAAACAATGAAAATCCGCTTGCCGACTACAAATACACCATAGAGAGCGACGGCGCGTACATAAACTCCTATATCGGAGATGATGAGGTAGTTGAGCTCCCCGCATATTTCGGAGATTCTCCACTTGTCGGAATATATAATAACGCATTTTATAATAATGATACAGTAAAAAAGATCGTTATTCCCGCGAGCGTGAAGAGTATATCGAACGGAGCGTTTTACAAATGTACTTCGCTTGAGAATATTGAGGTCGCAGAGGAAAGCGAATATTACTACAGTATCGACGGAGTGCTTTTTGATAGCGGTAACTATCTTATCCGTTATCCCGAGGGCAAGACACAGAAGAACTACTCGGTGCCCGACGGCACAGTAGGATTTTTTAATCAAGCCCTTGACGGCGCACTTTTTGAGAGCGTGAACCTTCCCGCCTCATTTAGCTCGACCAAATCGAGCATATTTGAAAATTCAGTGAATCTCAAGTCCATAACGGTAGCCGAGGGTAACAGCTATTATACAAGTATTGACGGTGTGCTCTTTTCATACGATATGACAGGGCTGTTTGTATACCCTATGGCAAAAGAGGGAGCTTCTTATCAGATCCCGGACGGAATAAAGAATATCCAATACGCTGCTTTTCGCGGTGCAAGCGCTCTTGAAAGCATAGTCATTCCTTCGTCGGTGAATGCCATCAACGGATATGCGTTTGCAAACTGCACAAAGCTTAACAACGTAAGCATCCCAAATTCGCTAAGAAGTCTCGGCTACAGAGCTTTTTACGGCTGTGATTCGCTCACGTCGCTCTATTTTGCGGGCACAGAGGAAAAGTGGAACACCTTCCAATGTGCGAACAGTATGCCCGATGGCGTTGTGATAACTTTCGGTGATGAGGTCGACCCGCTTGCAGGATACGAGTATCAAATATATATGTACGCCAACCCCGCGTATGCATCTGTCAACCGATACAACGGAAGTGCCGAGGAGCTCACCATTCCCACCGAGATAGACGGCTACCCGGTAAAGCAGATAAACTACCACGGTGCATTCCAGAATGCGGGCGCGCTTAAAAAGATAACCATACCTAACAGCATTACGCATATAAATCCCAATGCATTCTACGGCTGCACTACTCTTGAAAGCATACACTTTAACGGAGTCAAGGCGAAGTGGGACCGTTTTAACCTGAACATTCCCGAGGGCGTTACGGTTACCTTCGGCGATGAGATAGACCCGCTTGAGGGCTTTGAGTATGGTGTGGTTGAAAATGCCGACGGAAAGTATATCAGAATAAATAGCTACAACGGATATATGACCGACCTTGTTATTCCTTCCGAGATAAACGGACTGCCTGTAAAAGAGATCAACAGATTATCATGGCTTGTTGGTGAGCTTCAGCTTGCAAGCGTAAGTATTCCCGCGAGCGTTACGTGGATATCGCCGACTGCATTCTCGAATGTTACGACGCTTACCTCTGTAACCGTTGACGGGACAAACGAAGCTTATAAGAGCGTTGACGGTGTGCTCTATTCTAAAGACGGAGCAAAGCTCCTTTGTTATCCCGCAATGAAGGCGGATGCGGACTTTACTGTTCCCGCATCTGTTACATTTATAAGCGGTGGCATGTTTGCTTATGCCGAAAACCTCAAGAATATATACGTTGAAGAGGGAAATCAACACTATACGAATGCAGACGGAATACTTTACAACATCAAAATGTCGGAAATGCTTGTCTATCCTGCCGGTAAGACCGATGCGGAGTATGTAGTGCCCGAAACGGTATTACGTATCAATGATATAAGATCTAAGTATCTTAAAAAAGTAGTGTTCCACAAGAATATGCGAGGATACAGCAGCGGTATGTTTGCGGCGTGCAGCGCGCTTGAGGAGATAGTTGTTGCCGAGGGCAGCACAAACTACAAGAGCATTGACGGCGTACTCTTTGTGGGCGGCGGCGCAGAGCTTGTATGCTATCCGGCAAAAAAAGCAGGTACATCCTACACGGTACCCGAAGGTGTAGTGCTTATACACGAGTCCGCATTTAATCATACCGAGCTTGAGCATATCACAATTCCTTGTTCGGTCGGAACCATACGTGTTCTCTTTGACAATATCACTACTCTTAAGAGTATACACTTTGAGGGAACAGAGGAAAAATGGCAAAAAATGAATATCCATGTTTCCGATAACATATCTTTGACTTTCGGGGATAAAGTGAGCCCCTATGATGATTATACGTTTTCCTTTTACGATGACGGTGCCGTTATAAATTCTTATAACGGAACTGCAACCGAGATCACACTTCCGTCCGAGGTATACGGAAAGACTGTTCTCGGAATCGATTGGGGATATGTTTTCGAGAATGCCCCCAATCTCGAAAAGGTGATAATTCCCAACTCTTTTGACCGTATTTCTTCCACGGCATTTGATAAGTGTGATACTCTGGTGAACATTCACTATATGGGAGTGGAAGGAAAGTGGAACACATTTAAGGTTGCCGTCCCCGAGGGTGTTACGGTTACCTTCGGCAACGAAGTCGACCATCTTGAAGGTGTAGTTTACGGTATTAACGAAACAGAGGCGATAATATACGGATACAACGGATTCCTTAAAGAATGGATCATTCCCGCAGAGATCGAAGGATATCCTGTAACAAAGCTTCTCGGTCGTTGCAATAATACAACGGTCGAAAAGATAGTGATCCCCGCATCTGTGAATACAGTGGGAGAAAGCTTCTTAAACGGATTTGAAAATCTTTGCGAGTTGGTTGTTGACGAAGAGAATCAAACGTATACCGTTGTCGACGGCATACTGTACAATAAGGCGATTACCGAGATGTGGTATTATCCCAAGAATAAGACCGACGAGAGCTATGTCGCTCCCGATACGCTCGAGTATATAAATTGCAACATAGTTTCCGAGCATTTGAAGAGCATAATGCTTTCGGCTTCGCACCGCGGATGGTCTTCTAATACTTATCGGGCATGCACCGCGCTTGAAGAGATAATTGTCAATGATGCCAACCGTGCGTACTCAAGCGTTGACGGCGTCGCGTTTATGGCATCGGGAAAACATCTCCTCTCCTATCCTGTAGCAAAGAAGGACACGGAGTATACAGTTCCCCTTGGAACAACAAGAATAGGCGGTTCCGCATTCAGGGGTAATATGAATCTTAAAAAGATAAACATCCCCGTAAGCGTTACTAATATCGAATACTATGCCTTTGAAGATTGCGTATCGCTTGAAGAGATATACTTTGAAGGTACGAAGGAGATATGGGATACCTTCGGCGGAAGAGAAAACATCCCCGAGGGCGTTACTGTAAGCTTCGGAAACAAGGAGAATCCTTATCTCGGATTGGAGTACGTTACCGAAAACGGAGAGGTCATCATCCGCGGCTACACGGGAACGGCAAAGGAATGGACTGTTCCGTCCGAGATAGACGGCTGCCCCGTAACCAAGCTTGACAGCTGCTCTTACAACAACGGACTTGAAAAGATAATCATTCCCGCATCGGTAAAGGTAATAGAGTCCTTCTTCTTCAACGGCATGTCAAAGCTTGCCGAGGTTGTTGTCGATGAGAATAATGAATATTACATAACGGTCGACGGAGTGCTCTACAATAAGGAAATGACAGAGCTTGTGCTTTATCCTAACAAGACCGACGAGCGTTTTACCGTTCCCTCTACGGTAAGCAGAATAGGAATGATACGCTCCGAGTATTTGAAGATCGTAACGCTTCCCGCGGAGCTGAACGGTTGGGACTCGAGCACATTTGATAATTGCCCTGCGCTTGAAGAGATATTTATCGACAGTGAGAATCAACTGTTTACAAGCGTATACGGAGTTTTGTATTCAAAAACAATGGATGCGCTTTACCGTTATCCTATCGCAAAGGTAAATGAGGAATATACGGTTCCAAACAGCGTTAAAACTATATCCTCTTCTGCTTTTGCCGGATGTAAAGCACTTGATAAGTTAGTCATCCCCAATTCTGTAGTACGCATTTTTTGGGGTGCTTTTAGAGATTCTTCGATCAAGGAGATATATTTTGAAGGCACGGAGGATAAGTGGAACACATTTGGTTGCGTTGATAATATTCCCGAGGGCGTTACTGTAAGCTTCGGAAACAAGGTGGATCCTTATGAGGGCATTGAGTACACGCTAGAAGACGGCGTGGCATATATTGACTCCTACAGCGGAGCCGTCAAAGAATGGACGATCCCCACCGAAATAAACGGATACCCCGCAGTTCTTTTGGAATGGGCATATTTCAATGCAAATAATCTTGAAAAGATAACCGTTCCCGCATCTGTAAGCTACTCTCTCGTCTCGCTTAATACGATATATAATCTTAAGGAGATCGTGCTTGAGGAGGGTAACGAGACTTATACCCTGTCAGAAGGCGTTCTGTTTACAAAGGATATGAAGACGCTCGTTTGCTATCCTAAGGCAAAGGCGGGTACGGTATACTCCATACCCGATGGCGTTGAGCGGCTTCTTAACAGCTCGTTCGCAGATGTTCGCAATCTCAAAGAGATAAATATTCCCGCATCGGTAGAGTTTATTGACGGAGGCACGGTGTTCTATTACGGATATCAGACCGAAAACATATTTGTTGACGATGCTAACGAGTACTATTGCGATATAGACGGTGTTCTCTTTACAAAGGATAAAGCAACGCTTGTTTCGTATCCTTACGGAAGAGGTACTGTAAGCTATACTGTCCCCGAAGGAACACTTGAGATAGGCGAATATGCCTTTATGGGAGTGCTTTTCTCGAGCGTTTCGCTTCCCGAGGGACTTACTGTAATCGGTTTTTACGCGTTCCAGAACAGTATGCTTAAGAGCATCTCGTTCCCTGCATCGGTGAAGGTAATTGAACACGGAGCATTTTCGTACTGTTACGATCTTAAGAGCGTGAGTGTTGCGGGTGATGGCTCGAATATCGCAAGAACGGCTTCTTACGTGGGACCGCGCGCATTTTTCAGATGCACTTTACTTGAAAGTGTCACACTTCCCAACGGAATTCAAAGCATAGGTAACAGAGCGTTCGAGGGTTGCGCCGCACTTAAGACTCTCGACATTCCCGCAAGTGTGACCGAGATCGGTGTCGACAGAGTCTTTGAGGGCTGTGCGTCGCTTACAGAGATCAACTACGCAGGCACAAAGGCAGCGTGGGATACTATGATAGACGGGGTCGACACGGGCAATGCCAACGTCAGCTTCGGTAATACTCCTTCGGGCGGTGCTGTCAATTACGGTGACGCAACGGGTGACGGTATGATCGACGGCAAAGACCTTGTCAGAATCAAGAAGTATATTGCCGGATATGACTTTGATACAAACACATCCGATGTCGAGATCGAGGCAGGCGCTGACGCAACGGGCGACGGCCTGATCGACGGAAAGGACCTTGTTCGACTCAAAAAATATATTGCAGCTTTTGATTTCGATACAGGTACATCCGATGTCGTTCTCGGACCTGTAGCTTAAAGAATGAAAAAGACCGAACTTCATTTTGAAGTTCGGTCTTTTGTTATTTCATGCTGTTGTACTCGTCGATTATCGAGCTTATGATACCTTGCCGGATTATCTTTTTTGATGCCGTCTTTTTGAAAGCTCTCTCTCGTGTGATGTACGTGTCGATATGCTTGTAGCTTCTCACGCTCGCGTTGACCGCACCTATCGCGTGCTCAAGCTCAAAGCTGACTTGGTAGTCGGTGTAGTTTTCGCCATACACCGCGGCAAACGAATCCTTATCTGGCACTATGACTGCAACAAGGTCGAGCGTTTTTGCTTCATCCGCAATGCCGACAACAACGCATTCCTTTACGAAGGGATTTTTTGAGAGCATCGTTTCAAGCTCCTCAAGTCGGATCGTAGCCATGTCGTTCTGTGA